>NZ_JACJPZ010000042.1:0-43942 GCF_014696335.1 Dolichospermum sp. FACHB-1250 | reverse complement strand
CTCTCATTTCTTGCTTTCTGAATAATAAATTTTTTAATCATCTTGAATTCGGACTCCTTAGGAAACTTTACTTTCTCACACCACCCCCCTTTTAATGATATGTATTCTCATTAAGCTTATTTCTCTTTAATTGATCGTTAGTTATTATGTACTACTATCTCTGCTTTTTTGATCTGTGACAGTTCAGGGTGCGGAATGTGGGTTAAATATGCGTTATTCAGAAACCTTGTAGAGACGTTCTATGGAACGTCTCTATATTTTGGAGGTGTCTAATGCTGATTTTGCAAATTACTTGCTAGTTGCTACTCAAAAGCACAATCAATAACTAAATTCAATAAAGCGGATTACCATAAGGGTGAGGTACACTTTGGCGGGCAAGATGCCCGCACCACAAGATTTTTATCATTAATATCTGTAACTTATAATATCCGAAACTGCTGTAAAGCGATCGCTAAATCAACTCATAACAATTCTATCCAGTTGTAGCGACGCTGAAAACAATTACCAGTAGTATGTCCCTTGTACTTACTTTTCTATGCTTTCCGACCCCCGGACAAATTCCTTGCAGCCAGGGGTAACAGCGAGAATCTAACTAAGCATGACGTTGACTGACTAAAACCTGATGAGAATATTGAAAATCATCATTAGTAATTCTGATATCAGCAGGATCTGTCTGTCCTTGCGCTCGGAAACGGCGAATAGCTTCCACAGCAGCTTGATTACACAGCAATACTAAATCAGCGCCATTCCAACCTTCTGTGACTTCAGACCAATATGTTAAATTCACATCTAACAATGGTCGTCCCTCAGTATAGACCTGCAAAATATCTAAACGACTAGCTAAATCAGGCAAATCTACTTTAAGTTGTAAATCTAACCTACCTGCCCGTAATAACGCTGAGTCCAGAGCATCAGGACGGTTTGTAGCCCCAATAACCAGAATACTTGCACCCGCCTCTACACCATCCAATTCAGTTAATAATTGCCCTACTACCCGGTTACTCACGCCTGAATCACCGCTGTAACTTCCCCTTGCTGGAGCTAATGTATCAATTTCATCAATGAATATAACACAGGGTTCTGCTTGTCGAGCCTTAGCAAATAATTCCCGCACTGCTTGTTCACTCGCACCCACCCAACGGGTTAGTAATTCCGGTCCATTGACACCAATAAAATTAGCCCTGGCCTGGGAAGCCACAGCTTTGGCTAATAAAGTTTTACCAGTTCCCGGAGGACCCCATAGCAAAATCCCCTTGGGAGCAATAGCCTTAGTTTGTAGGTAAAGTTCTGGATAAAGTAGCGCCCCTTCTACAGATTCTCGCAGGGTTTGCTTAATATTCTCTAAACCACCAATATCATCCCAAGCAACTTGGGGAACTTCAACTTCCACACTACGAAGCACAGCCGGTTTGATTTCCTTTAGTCCCTGTAAAAAATCAGTTTGAGTAACCGTCATGTTTTCAGGAGCTTGCACCTCTATAGAAGGAACTTGACGACGGAGGGCGCTATAAGCCGCCTTTTGACAAACAGCCTTCAAATCAGCCCCCACAAATCCCACCGCCCGCTCGGCGATAAAATCGAGGTCAACGGTGTTATCCAAAGGCATAGAACGGGTGAGAATTTGCAGAATTTCTTTACGTCCGTTGATATCAGGAATGCGAAACTGAACTTCCCTGTCAAATCGTCCTGGTCTTCGCAAGGCTGGGTCAAGATGGTCAGGGCGGTTGGTAGCTGCGAGAACAATCACCCCTGGGCTATGGGAAAAACCATCCATTAAGCCTAATAATTGGGCAACGAGGCGCTTTTCAACTTCCCCTTCTACTGCACTGCGGTCTGGAGCGAGGCTATCAATTTCATCAATAAAAATAATACAGGGAGCATTTTTGGCGGCTTTTTCAAAAATACCGCGCAATCTTTGTTCCGCTTCACCATAATATTTACTGATGACTTCAGGACCAACAATAGCAATGTAGTTAACGCCCAGTTCTTCAGCCAAAGCCCGGGCTGTGAGAGTTTTACCGGTGCCTGGAGGACCAACTAATAATACGCCGTGGGTGGGTTCTAGTCCTAATTTAGCCAATAGGTCAGGGCGTTTTAACGGAATAGCAACCAGTTCTTTGAGTTCTTTAAGAATTTCGCTCAGTCCACCGATATCTTTAAGAGCAATACCTGAAGTAGGATCGGGAGGAACAACTGGATCTGAGGGACCTGCACCAGAAGCCGGGGGGGATTGAGTGTTCATCCGACTTGTACCCACGTCATTACCCATATTACCCCCCATATTACCCATATTACCCCCCATATTACTGCTACGGGGGATATTTCCTGTTCTGGGAATACTGCTTAATGGGCGGGAGTTAAACTGGACATTGGTTTTGATTTCTCCGTTTTCTGATTTTTCTTCGAGAGTTTTTACCAGTTCTAATAACTGCTCGAATCCCTTGAATAAATCACTCATCACATTCCTCCAAAAATTGACTCTAAAAAAACCATTTTTTCTTGACTATATTATCCACTTAAAATAAAAGATCGGCAGCAGCTTTAATTCTGGCAATGGGTTCGACGGATCTGGGTAAGTTAGGTAAGCGAATAATTGTTTGCTGTGAAAACAAACTGCTCTCAATCTCTACATCTTGAGTGTAGCGATTTTGTACCACATAACGCTGTTGAATTCCTATAGTTTTGAGAGATTCCGTTAAGCGGATGTGTTCAGCTATAATTGCAGATTCTGCCTGAATTACACCCACAAATTGGGTGTGCTTTGGGTCTTTTAATTTCTTTTGAGCTTTAACAACTTGTTGGCGCAGACTTCGCAACCGGCCAATGAAATCAACTCGACCCAGGACATTCTGATATTTCATCCACAGCTTAAATATCCAAGATAACCAATCTCCTAATGCAGTTGGCATTGACAAAAATTGCAGAAGATGACCTGTGGGTGCTGTATCTAGAATAATCAAATCTTGCTGGTTGCTGTCTAATAAATCCATAATGGTGATTAGGGATAGCATCTCATCAATACCTGGTAAAGCTTGAGACATAATTTGCCGCCAAGCTTCTGGAAGATAGGCAATATTTATTGTTGCGTCTGCTTCTGTTCCTTCACCACTAATCATATCCGCCAATTCCCAAAGGTAATCGGCACGAAATTGATCTAATATTTTCTCAGCATTAATTTCCTGTCCAGTTAAATTAGGAGCTAATAATTTTGGTTCATGTCCTAATTTTTCACCAAAAGCATCTCCCAAGGAATGAGCAGGATCTATGGAAATTACGCGAATTTTTTGATCAGGATAACGATTAGCAAAAGCCCAGGCCATGGCTGCTGACACCGTGGTTTTACCAACTCCTCCTTTGCCACCGACAACAATTAGTTGACAGCCTTCGGCTACAAAGTCAGTAAAGCTAGGTGGAATTTTAGTCGGCCATTGAATTGGTGGTGGAGCAGCGAGTTCCACATGATCAATATATTGAATTTGTGCTGCTAGATTATCTAATGCTAACCCCCCTAATGGTGCGAATTGCTGTTGTGGTACTATGAAAACGGGTTTATTTTGAGAAATTTTCAAGAATTTATTGATAAAGCTTTGCTGTTCGGCATAGCGATCTGGCTCTATAGATGAATCACTGACAATTCGATTTATTACTATGCCACCATAGGGAACATTTAAGGTTTTTAAACTTTCGATAAATCGCTCAGTTTCCGCAAAACACATAGGTTCAGAAACCGCAACAACTATACAACCTGTAAATTGATCATCTTGTAGTAGTCGTCTACCTTCCGCTAATTGAAATTTTAGATCGGCTAAAAAGTCATCAACTTCATCAAGAGTATAACGTCCGGTTAAAGTTTCTGTGATCACCTGATGCTTTTTTTGGAATAACTCTAATGAGTTTAAAATCACATCTAAAAAATCTTCCAATCGCAACAGGTTTAAGGTATGACCAGAAGGAGCCATATCAACTACTATGCGGTCTACTTTTTTTTCAGATAGTAGACGTTGGATTTCTAGTAATCCCATTAATTCGTTTAAACCAGGCCAGTCCAAATCCCAAACTGGGGCTAAATCTTGTCCGTCAGCTAGACTTCCTCGCTCAACCAGTATTTCTAAAAATTTGCTATATTTGGCCTTAAATTCTAATAGCAGTTTTTCAGCATCTAAAGCCTGAACACTTAAATTAGGCAAATCTGTTAATGGTGAAGCATAATCTTTCACTTCTGTCAGTAATACATCTCCTAAAGAATGTGCCGGATCTGTAGAAAGTAACAAAATTGTTTCTTCCGGGAACTGTTTTGCCCAATAACGAGCAAAAGTGCAAGAAGTGGTAGTTTTGCCAACTCCACCCTTACCACTAAACATGATTAAATGAAATGAGTCGTACTGGTTCATAATAAACTTAATAAATCACTAAAAGACTAATAAATAATCATTAAATAAAGTGGTACGGAGGAAGAGAGTCTCCCAAAAGTAAATCCCAACGTGGACAGGCTCTTTGCCAATTTAAAAATTGTTCTAAAAGCAAAGTTTTATCTTGGGAATTAACCAATAGGTAAATATTTACTTCTTCTTCTTTTTCCTGAATAACAAGTGGTAATTGATTGACTTTAGTGATTGAATCAATCAGATTTTGTTTTTCTGTAGCTTGAGCAATGCTAAAGTTATTTTTGTCTTGATAGCGTTGTTTTTTAGCCAAAAAATAATCCCTACCTCCTTTTTCCAATACTGCTGGTTCTTCCATCGTCCGCGGGATTAATTTTAAAGTAAATTCAATTTTACCATTGATTTTTTCTAGTTTGTCTTGATATTCTTGTCTATGGGATTCTAAATAATTTAGTAAGTTGTTTGTGGAAGTAAAACAAGTTCCA
Organism: Dolichospermum sp. FACHB-1250; assembly: GCF_014696335.1. Taxonomy (NCBI): domain Bacteria; kingdom Bacillati; phylum Cyanobacteriota; class Cyanophyceae; order Nostocales; family Aphanizomenonaceae; genus Dolichospermum; species Dolichospermum sp. FACHB-1250. The sequence goes on along the minus strand of NZ_JACJPZ010000042.1, from coordinate 39,075 downwards.
AAACGCAAGGGTAAAACCGTAACCTGTTGAAAAAGTTCACAAATCACTCGATCATGAGATAAAGCCATCTGGATAATTTTTTCATCATTATTTTGAAATGATTCTAAGGATATTCCTCGCTCAACAATAGCCGACATTCCCGAACCATTAATCAGTATTACTTGACTAGCAGCACCTTGTGGCAAAACCAAGGGAAATCTGGGTATTTCTAAAAAAGCATAAGTGTAGAAATTTTCTAATTCCATATATTTTACCTAGATAAAAATATTTGCTGGTATTAATTACCTAAGATTCATATTCATTGCCATACCGAATAAATTTTTTCATCTATACCTCGATAATTTAGGGATTTACAATAACAAAAACTTAGTTATAATGCTAGGAAATATTCAGGTATTTTTCATGAGAAATGTTCGCAATCCCGGTATTATCAGAGCTAAAGTTAGTACCATGCCCAGAAATCAATCTGATGCTTCAAGTCAATTAGAGCTTTATAAAATGGTGACGGAAAAGCAACGTATTCAGAGAGAACTATGTTATATCAAGGAACGGACTAATGTATTGCAACAGCGGTTGGACATCCTTAATGGCCAGATAGAGGATACAGAGAAAACGATTAAAAAATTGCGTCAACCTCAGCCTAGTGCTACTCAAAACATAGTGAGTCCAAACACCTTTGTTGAATCGAATAATTACCAAACCTTTGAGATTGAATATTAAAATCCGAAATCTTGATCAATTTGGCAAAATATGAATACATCTTCAACAACTTACCCGCTAATGCGGGTTTTTTTATGATCACCTTAAACTCTACTTGAATATTGTACTAGTTATAGTATAATTCCCAATTCGTAATTACCGTATCTTTAGGGGATTAAATCCGGTAGAGGGGGAGATATATTTCCCGTCCCGTCACTTATAGTGTAACAAGATGCTTATATGTGTCAATTATTGGTATAAATTTCAGCTTCTAGTTCCAAGCGTGCTTCCTCTTGTTCAGCTTCTAGTTCCAAGCGTGCTTCCTCTTCCAAGGCTTGAATTTTCAAAAGAATCTCTTCTTCTTGAATCTCAAAATCCTCTTCAGAAATTTCGCCAATGTCAAAAGAAAGTTGTAAACTTAATAATTGTTTATGCAAATTTTCTTGAGCATCAAATTCAGTATTAGTCCGTTCTTGGATTTGCTCTGCAATCCAGACAACTCCATTAAGTGGACCCATGATTGGCAATAGTAAAAGTTGCGTCAGCATCGTCATAACTCCTATGAATCAAGCAGGGCAAATGTATAGGGGGCAGTAAAATTGTTGTAGCGAATACGCAAGCGAGTACCAAATTTCTTGTCAATTGCTTCGACGCGTTCGCTAAAGAGAGGTTCGCTATCCCAGGGAATCAGAAAGGCCGCATTGTAAATCATTTCTTCCGTCATGGGGTCACTGACTACAATCTCTCGAGCCAAAGGATTTAGCTCTGTAGTGAAGACTTCAATTACAGCTTGTTTGCGGGCTTGCAAATTACTTTCAATTAATTGTCCTATTTGAATCACTTCCTCCATACTTAGCTTTTTACCTTCCATGTTGTCGCGCTGCTGCCTCAACTCATGATTAGACTCCATCATGGCTTGCAATTCAGCCTTAGCATCCCACAGAATTTTAATGCTTACCTCTCTTTGTCCTGCCAATTTTTCAAACAATTTATGTAATTGTTCTTTATGAGGATTAATTAGTTGGCTCATGATTGTTTCCCAATCTTTAACAACTAATCCAAACCGCAAAGGCAAAAGAACATGAAAACCTTCATGCATTGTTTGTTCTAAAACTCTTTCATGAGCTAACAAATTACGGCGAGAAGCCAAATATTTTTCTTGACAGGCCTGTGAATATAAAAAAGTAAACCCATCAACTACTTGGCTATGAACAGGTTTTCCATCCAATCCTTTAATCTCAAGAGTTTCAGGAATTATGTCTGGGAAAATGCCATACAAATAAAGACCAAAATTTTTATGAGCCAAATCTGTGTTCATAAGTTTTAAATAAATTAAACCTAAAATTAGGACTGATAAACTAGTATTAAATTGGTTTTGATGTCAGAACTAATCGTAATTTAGCGTGAATAAGATCAAGTTGAGCTAGACCTAGATCTATCTCACCGTCTAGAACAACTCCGGTATTTAAAAGCCTATCTAGTAATTCCAGTACGGAAGGGCGACTACCAGTTTCTCCTGGATAATAAGAGCCAGATTGTGGTAAAAGAGTACCAAAATCTCCCAAATTTACATTCAACTCTGCTGGGTCAACTTCAAAAGTCTGACACAAATGTAATATTTGTGCTTCTAACTTTTGAATACTGTCTGCTGCCCGTTCTAAGTCAGTTTCACTGAGTAAATTCTCTTCCATACGCCGAATTACTTGAGCTTCCATCAACTGACGCAGCAATTCTAATACAGTTAAAAGCAAAGGGGCTAAACCGGCTTCATTCTTAGATTTAGAAACGGTAGTCAGTGAATCGTCGAAGTTATCAGCTGGAGTGCAAAGCATTTTGATGATGCAACCTAAAGTTTTAAATGTCTTTGATACAAGTTGACTATTAAAGTTTTAAAAGTCTCAGCTTTGATTAATTAGATGTGGATAACTCATAACTCCTACATTTTCAGTTGAGGTTAAAGGTCAATCGTTGGTTCTATCGGTGAAGTTTCTTCACTATTTTCTGGTTGAAAATCTGTAATTTCTATGGTTGGGTTTAACGATAATGGAGTTTCTTGATTACTTTCAACTTGCAGATCTATCGGTGAAGTTTCTTCACTAGTTTCTGATTGGAAATCTGTAATTTCTATTGTTGGGTTTAAAGATAATGGAGTTTCTTGATTCCCTTCAACTTGGATATCCATAATTTCCACTTGTGTATCTACAGGTGATGAATCTTCTTGACTGGTTTGAGCTTGAAAATCTAGAACTTCAATCGGTGCATCTAAAGGTGATAGATTATCTTCCTTCTCTTGGAAAAAATCATCTTTAGTATCGGTTGGTAGGGGAATTTCCTCATTGAGACTACTAGAAGATGTTAGCAAATTTAGTTTGGATTCTAGAGTTTCTAAACGATGCCGAAGTTGTTCATTTTCTGCAACCAAACCTTGAGCCTTAGCGCTGAGATAAGGATCGTTTTCCCACCAATTAATACCCATTTCCTTGGCTTTATCCACGGAGGAAATCAACAAGCGAATCCGAATATTTATCAGTTCGGTGGACGCGATAGATATAGAAATATCCCCAGCAATCACAATCCCTTTATCTAAAACTCTTTCGAGAATGTCCGCTAAAGTCGAACCTTGGGTAGATGTATTAATAGTTCGACTTGAGTTTGTTTGATGACGTGTAGGCAGTGTTGGATTAGAATTCACAAATGATTAAACTCTTGAATGGTATAAACACGATTGACTTTGCAAGCTAAAAATTTTTATGCAAAGAACATAGAGCTTTTATGCTCATGTCGCGCTCTATGTTTAAGGCTTTTTGAATTCCCGTTCATCCTTCACTTTTTTGCTTAACCAGGTAGTTGCAAACTTAATTTTTACAAGGAACAGGACTTAAACAAGATATGAGTGAAAACCCTATTCTTGCCTAAGGTTAATACCCTAATTTTGTTCTGTTTTGCGTAACTCCTGGGGAATATCATTTGCCAATTCTGTATTTGGTTGAATAACTAATTCTTGAGATGTAAACTGGGAATTGTTAATCAAAAGTTCATCGGTAGAAGGAAGAGTATCATTTAATACTTGAATTTCTTCTGCTGAGAATTGCTCAAGCAACCCCACAAAAATATCAGTGGACTCGCTAATAGACAACTGAGCGCGGTTAAACAGAATATCCATAGCGATTTCTCGAAAATCTAAATCTTCTATTGAAGCCGGAATATCATGATCCGCACAGACTTTAGCAATCATTAAACAAGACCGTAAACCGGAAGTTTTTTCTGCCCCCGTGGCCAGACGAAATGATTTGACCAACCTAACTATTAGGTTAGCAGATTCTCGGCCTATGTTTGTTTTCTGAATTAATATCTCTGTCTGAGTGATCTCATCCGGTTCTGGCATATTAATGGTAACCAATCTATCCATTAAAGCATCTTGCGTGGAGTGAACTCCGCAATATTCTTCTGGATTTGATGTAAAAATTACCCGAAACTGGGGATTAACACTCAGGTATTCTGGCTGATTACTGCTGGGAGGAAGACTGAGAATTTTTTCTTCTAATGCTGACAGCAGGACGTTATTAACTTCAGGACGTGAACGGTTAAATTCGTCATATACTAAAGTAAAGCCTTCACGACAAGCTAAAGTTAAACGGGAATCAACCCAATTTTGCTTAAATTCATCTTCGACTTTAACAACGCTGTGTATATAGTTATCCAGTAATTTTTTGTGGGTATAACCGGATTCACTACCAATTAAGTCGGAACTTTTAAATTGGTCATCTCCAAACAGTAACATCACTGGTCTGTCAAGACAGTTAGCCAAGTGCATACCCAAAGTTGTTTTTCCTGTCCCTGCAGGTCCCCGTAGGTGAATAGGAAACCCTGATCTGAGATAACGCAGCGCCCGAATTACTACTCGCTCAATAGCAGGTGTGACTACAAACTGACCTGGACGAAGACGAAGAACGGCTCTTTTATGATTAACTTTGGTGATGCTCATAAGTTGAATATGGTAAACAGTTAAGAAAAAATTAAGATGGGTGGGAAAAAAAGAATGATATAATGCTTTTTTAAAATTTATGCGCTAATATCATATCATTGGTTTGATGAGGTAGGATGCCTATTTTTATAAAATTAGGAGCATTAATGCTAACTAATTGTTTACTCTGACAGAAAAACAGTATAAATATAGGCTACCTAACTCTCACACCAAAACTTGTTGTTGTTGAATTTTATTAATCACCCCCTCATCTTACCAGTTTTTTAACTGTAAGATTGGGGGTTTTATTATGTAACCCTATTCTCCAATAAATTGAATTATTGAGAGTATAGATTAACCAAAGATACTTACAAACAAATCCTGACGGAACTTAACGAGAGATTCCTTCTGTTCTTTAGCTTGAGCAAATCTGGCTTTAGCTGTTTCTGATAAGAACTGCTCAGTTGTTGCTTGAAGTTCTTTGTGGAAGTCTAACAGTTCTTGAGCTTGTTTTTGAGCTTGAGCAAATCTGGCTTTAGCTGTTTCTGATAAGAACTGCTCAGTTGTTGCTCGAAGTTCTTGATAGAATGCTAACAGTTCTTGAGCTTGTTTTTGAGCTTGAGCAAATCTGGCTTTAGCTGTTTCTGATAAGAACTGCTCAGTTGTTGCTTGAAGTTCTTGATAGAATGCTAACAGTTCTTGAGCTTGTTTTTCGGCTTGAGCAAGTCTGGCTTTAGCTGTTTCTGATAAGAACTGCTCAGTTGTTGCCTGAAGGTCTTTATGGAAGTCTAGCAATTCTTGAGCTTGTTTTTGAGCTTGTGCTTGTCTTGCTTGGGCTGTTTCTGATAAGAACTGCTCAGTTGTTGCTTGAAGTTCTTTGTGGAAGTCTAGCAATTCTTGAGCTTGTTTTTGAGCTTGTGCTTGTCTTTGCGCTGCGGTAGCGGACAAGAACTCATTAGTTTCTAGAGCTAGTTGAGCCACTTTCTTAGCTATTGACTGATGCTCTTGTTGGATTCTTGCCATTAAAGAAGTCATGAAATTCTCCAGAAAATAAAATAGTAAACTGGCATCGAATACATTCACTGGCAATTTTTTCAGCGAATATGTTTTAAGGATTCATACTTTTTTGTAATATCCTTTGAAAGATCTTGATTTCCAAATCTATAGATAATTAAAAAAAGTAGAATCAATATCAGAATTAAATTGATGTTTAATTCTGAATATTCGTTATTAAAATTAAGCAGGTACTGCTGCGGATTGGGTTAAACCAACTGCTTCAGCATATTTCAAGTAGGTTTCAACAGAAGCGATAACGATACGAGCTTCAATTGCTAGTAATTCGATACCAACTAAGGAAACACGAACCCAAGCATCAATGACGATACCTTTGTCTAAAATTCTGTCAATAACTTCTGCCAAGCTGGAGGAAGAATTGGTTTTTTCAACTGCCATTGTTTTAAGTCCTTGTTGTTGTTGTGAGTAAGGGGAATAACTATTAAAACTACACCTTGATAGTTATTCCAAATTGAGAAATCTGGTTATTAAAATTAAGCAGGTACTGCTGCGGATTGGGTTAAACCAACTGCTTCAGCATATTTCAAGTAGGTTTCAACAGAAGCGATAACGATACGAGCTTCAATTGCTAGTAATTCGATACCAACTAAGGAAACACGAACCCAAGCATCAATGACGATACCTTTGTCTAAAATTCTGTCAATAACTTCTGCCAAGCTGGAGGAAGAATTGGTTTTTTCAACTGCCATTGTTTTAAGTCCTTGTTGTTGTTTTGATTTTTGGTTGAGCATTTCGCTCGACCCACATTTATATAAATATCACTGATTTCTGAAGATGTAAAGAACTTTTCTGTAAAGAAATGTAAAGTTTATGAGTTAAAAAGCTATTAAAAACACATGATTACCGAATCCGTACTACTGGGAAAATCTGGATAATATTTCTGATTTTATTTGAATTATATTATTAATTCCGATCCAGAAAATCAAGTATTATCATGTTCTATTTGTATAAATAAAGGATAGTAATGATTAATAATGCTAGGTTTGACAAGGCTTTTGGAAATTAAGTTGGGATAAACAGCTTATGGGTAAAGCAACAAAGGCTTGGCTAATAAATTATTGAAAAATCACCTTTAAATGCTTTGATCGCATAATTCATATTTCATGTATTTTGTCAATAGGTTGAGCTTATTTTCAGTAAGCTTACGTAAGTGTCCTTAGCCTGACATATAGAAAATTAAGTAATGTTACTAATGGCATCTACTTGTTTAGATAAATTACTCTAATTTATTAAGTTTATTTTTTCAAAAATTATGTCTACAGAAGGAAATCCTGCTAATGTACCACAGGAAGCTTTAACTGCTTTAGTGGATACTTTTGTACAGAAAGGTCATCCACGTCAATATGCTGAAGCGATGGCAACTTCAATCATTTTTCAGACTGATTTAGATTTACGGAATGCTCAGATTGCCAATCTCTTAGGCTGGCTGAAACAGGAGCATAATGATATATATCCCTTAGCATTGGATGTGGTTGGAAAAACTTCCGCAGAATTTGAGCGTCGGGTTCGACAAGGTTAAGTCTCTAAACTTGATGAGGTGAATTTCCGAAAATTGGGTAAAAATTAGCTGAAATAGCTAATTTTTCCTCAAAATCTATTTGACAGATCAGATTGATCATTAACCTAGTAAATGCACATCGGGAAAATTGATAGGATGGGAATAAACATAGAAATTGTGGCTACATTTGAAAACTCTTAGGTGCTATGACTAATCTCAACATTGCTTCTCCTCTAAGTGCGATGTCCTCGGCCAGCGAAGCTATCGCTCAACAAACTCGTCAAGCTGCAAGTAAGCTGGCTTTTCTTTCCTCTGAAGACAAAAATCAAGCGATTGAAGCGATCGCTCAGGGGTTAGAATCAGCTAAGGATGATATTTTGCAAGCAAATTTGGCTGATTGTCAAGCAGCAACAGCGGCAGGAATCGCTAAACCTCTTTATAAAAGGTTGCAATTAGATGAACATAAATTAAGAGATGCGATCGCGGGTGTGCGAGACGTTGGTAAACTAAATGATCCAATTGGTCAGGTGCAAATTCATCGAGAAATTGACAGTGGTTTAATTCTTAAACGTATTACTTGTCCTTTGGGTGTTTTAGGGATTATTTTTGAAGCGCGTCCTGAAGCGGCTATTCAAATTGTTTCTTTAGCAATTAAATCAGGTAATGGTGTAATTCTCAAAGGTGGTAAGGAAGCGTTAAATTCTTGTGAAGCGATAGTTAAAGCTATTAAACAAGGATTATCTCAGACTGGAGTTAATGCTGACGCGGTGCAATTGTTAACAACCAGAGAAGAAATATTAGAACTGTTGCAATTAGATAAATATGTAGATTTAATTATTCCCAGGGGTTCTAATGCTTTTGTGAAATTTGTGCAGGATAATACTCGAATTCCGGTATTAGGTCATGCTGATGGAATTTGTCATATTTATGTAGATGAAAAAGCGGATATTGACAAAGCTATTAATATTACTGTAGATTCTAAAATTCAATATCCTGCTGCTTGTAATGCCATTGAAACATTGCTAATTCATAGTAGTATTGCTGGGGAATTTCTTCCTCAAGTTGCCGCAGCTTTAGCAGCACAAAATGTAGAATTAAGAGGAGATGAACGCAGCTTAAAAATTTTACCTAATATTGCCGCTGCGACGGAAATAGACTGGAGAACAGAATACAGTGATTTAATTTTAGCCATTAAAATTGTGGATTCTTTAACAGAAGCAATATCCCATATTAATAATTACGGTTCTCGGCATACAGAAGCGATTATTACGGAAGATATCACAGCAGCAGAAACTTTCCAGGGGTTAGTAAATGCAGCGGGAGTGTATCATAATTGTTCTACCCGATTTGCGGATGGTTTCCGCTATGGTTTTGGTGCAGAAGTGGGAATTAGTACCCAACAAATGCCACCTCGTGGACCTGTTGGTTTGGAGGGTTTGATCACATATAAATATCAAATGTCTGGTAATGGACATATTGTCAAAACTTACACCGGTGCAAATGCAAAATCATTTAGTCATGAGGATTTATAATCATATTATTGTTAAAATCTCGTTCCCATTCTCTGACTGGGAATGCTTATTGTCGACTCTGTGGCTAGTGACGGGAGGAGAGTCCAGGAAGGAGCTAATCATAAAAATTTTAAACCAAGGCTTTTAATAAAGCTTGCAATTTAAGTTGCACTTCTGCAAATTCCTTGTGAGGATCTGAACCGGCAACAATACCTGCACCTGCATAAAGTCTAGCATAATTACCATCAATTAAAGCCGAACGAATTCCGACAATAAATTCACAATTTCCTTCTGCGTCTACCCAACCTAAAGGTGCTGCATATAAACCTCTTTCAAAATTTTCATAACGGCGAATTTCGGTACAAGCAATATCTCTAGCAGCACCGGCAACTGCTGGTGTGGGATGCAGTTTAGCAATGATTTGTAAGGGATGAATATTAGTCGGGACTACGGCAGTAATTGGTGTCCATAAATGCTGGATATTAGATAATTGTCGGAGTCTGGGAGCTAAAACTTGGGGGACTAAACCTAGTTGAGATAAATGTTGAGTAATAAAATCCAGAACAAGTTTATGTTCGTGTTTTTCCTTGGTATTATTAACTAAGTTGTTAGCATTTGCAGCATCTTCTATAGGTGTTTTACCCCTGGGGGCTGAACCTGCCAAAGCATCAGTAATTAACTGTTGTTTGTGAATACTAATTAACCGTTCTGGACTAGCACCAATAAAGCTTTGTCCTTGACCATTACTGCTGGAAAATACATGACAATTAGGATGTAATTGACGCAGATTATTTAAAGATTGTAGTAAGTTAAAATCATGATTTTTCCTGACATCCAAGGTATCAGCTAAAACAATTTTGCTTAAATGTTGAGATTGAATGATTTCTAAAATTGATGAGACTGAATTTTTAAATTCATCACCGTTTTTAGTAATTTTTCTGTAGCAATTTAAGGGAAATTTGTCAATACTTATGGATAAATTTCTCAAGGACTTAATAATTTCTAAGTGGCTTTGTAAATTATCTAATAATTTGGTAATATTTACCTGAGAATTAATAATTGTATTCATTATTAATGTGCAGCAATTATTTTTTAATACAATTTGCCAACAAGGCAAGAAAACCGTAGCAGAGGGAAATGGATAATCGGCTTGTTCATGCTGGTCAAAAAAACTGAAAGTACAAAAAAAATGAGGTTGGGAAAAAGTCTGATTTTGCAGAGAAATATAAATTATATTTTTCAGACAATTTTTGATAAATTCTTCTGATTTTATAAATCTATTTTTACCAAAAATTTCTATTTTATCTACAGTATCAATTGCTGCGATTGCTTCACCATTACTTCTATTTTCAAAATAAAAGTTTTTGGTATCTTTTTGACTAAATTTATCGAAAACCAGCAAAGGATCAACTAAACCAATTTCCAGGGGAATACTCACAATTTTACTATTATTATGACGACGGCAATTTTCCTGAACCTCTAATAGTAATTGATTTAGGTATTTGTAGTCTACAAAGGTGTGGCTGCGACATGGTGAAATGGTCATGGATGTATAAGTTAATTTTTATTAAGTTATCTTCCTAAAATGTCATAAGTCATGATGGTATTTCTATAGGTAACATAATTCAGTTACCATTAACCAGCATAGACTAAGGGTGATTCGGGGGTTTATCCTGTTTTGGTTGCAAGATAGCAGATTTTATTGTAGGATGTGAACCTATAATCATAAAATTAGCATTTTTTGGTAATTTACCAAAGTTAAACAATTTTAGATTGACTACACTGACAAGAGTAGGATATAAACAGATAAACAAGCCAAATCTCAAATCTAAAATGACTGGTCAAGTGCCGGATAAAATTATAAGATTTAATTGACAACTAAAATTATGGTAATTTAAATAATCAAAACCGATGACTTCAACTCAAATTTCACCACCTCAAGGTAAACTATGGATGGCGGCAATTAAACCGCCAATGTACAGTGTTGCTATTATGCCGATTTGGGTAGGTTCGGCTGTAGCATTTAGGGAAACAAGGATTTTTAATCTCACAATATTTTCTCTGTTTATTGCTGCGTCAATTTTAATTTTAGCATGGGAAAATATTAGTAATGATGTATTTGATGCGGAAACAGGAATTGATGAGAATAAACATCATTCATTGGTGAATTTAACTGGTAATAAAACCTTAATGTTTTGGTTGGGAAACTTGTGTTTAGGTTTGGGTTTGTTGGGGATAATAGCGATCGCTATTTTACAAAAAGATCCGACAATTATCGGTATAATTCTATTATGCTGCGGTTTGGGCTATATGTACCAAGGTCCTCCTTTTCGTCTAGGATACCAAGGTTTAGGCGAAATTCTCTGCTTTTTTGCCTTTGGTCCTTTGGGTATGAGTGCAGCCTATTATAGCCAAACTCAAACCTGGTCTAGTACAAATTTAGCAGCTTCCATAATTTTAGGCATTATTACCAGTTTAGTGCTATTTTGTTCCCATTTTCACCAAGTTGCAGATGACATAGCCGCAGGAAAAAAATCTCCAATTGTGCGATTAGGAACTCAAACAGGTGCAAAGGTTTTAGTGGGATTTACTGCTAGTATTTATCCTTTAATATTGCTGTTTTTCATCTTGAATATTTTCCCAATTTGGACATTATTAAGTTTCTTAAGTTTACCTTTTGCGGTGAAATTATGTCGTCACGTTTTAGAAACCCATCACCAACCAGATAAAGTTAGTAATTCTAAATTTATCGCTATTAATGTTCATTTTTTGAGTTGCTTATTTTTGGGTTTGGGATTTATATTTGGTTAAGGAACTTTCAGGAAATAAGTTATCTGAATCAGGAAAAAACCACAGAGACACAGAGAACACGGAGAAATGAGAGGTTCAGGGATTTTTTTATTTGCAAGTACCCAATGATTTATCAATTTTCTTTTCGTTACTTTAGCCAAAAATTCACAAATCCTATTATTACTAATCATGGGGTTTGGGAAATCCGCGAAAGTGTAATTATTCGCTTAATTAATGAAAAAAATCATATTACTTGGGGAGAAATTTCTCCCATTTCTTGGTTTGGTTCAGAAACCATAGAACAAGCTTTAGATTTTTGTCATCAACTTCCAAAAACAATTACCAAAGAGATGATTTTCACTATTCCCGATAACTTACCAGCTTGTCAATTTGCTTTTGAATCTTCAACCCACGCAGGTGGGTTTCGTCTGTGTAGCCGTGATTTCCAATCGCCGGATGCTAATTTAGATCTTACCTACAGCGGCTTATTATCAGCGGGAAAATTAGCTTTAAATCAATGGAATAACTTATGGGAACAAGGATATAAAACATTCAAATGGAAAATTGGTGTTGATGATATAAATAAGGAGTTAGAAATATTTGATTTACTAATTTCCATTTTACCAAATTCAGCCAAATTACGTTTAGATGCTAATGGTGGACTTAGTTATCAACAAGCTGAATTATGGTTAAAAAAGTGTGATCAATTCTTACCCAAAATTGAATTTATCGAACAACCTTTACCAGCAGATAAATTTACAGAAATGCGGGAATTAAGTAATTTATATTCTATACCTATAGCCTTAGATGAATCTATCGCCAATCTCCAACAATTAGAATCATGTTTTCAACAAGGTTGGGTGGGAATTTTTGTGATTAAACCGGGAATAGTTGGTTCACCATCTAGGTTAAAAGAGTTTTGCAAAAAACATCAAATTGACGTTGTATTTTCATCTGTATTTGAAACAGAAATTGGCAGACAAGCCGCATTACAATTAGCAGCAGAATTATCTAAAAATAACCGTGCTGTTGGTTTTGGTATTAATCACCTTTTTAAAGAACAAGAATTAAACTGGCTAGAAAATCTATGGAAAACCTTTTAGAAAATATACAAAAATATGATTTGCTAATTTGTGATCATAGCCAGGAATTACCACGGGTAGCAACAGAATTATATTTACAATTAACCCAGTTGTCAACTCCAAAAATCATGATTGCGGAAAGATCACCTGTGAGATTTATAGCCAGTTTTATTGCTGCTTGTGCGGCTAGATGTCCAGTTTTTCTTTGTCACCCAGATTGGGGTAAAGATGAATGGGAACAAGTTTTTAATTTAGTCCAACCAGATATATTTTTAGGAAGAGAAAATAACTTTTCAAAATCAGTAATTACTAATTATGAATTACCAATTAATAATACTATTATGATTCCTACTGGTGGTTCATCAGGAAAGATTAAATTTGCTATTCATACATGGGAAACATTAACAGCGTCTGTGGAAGGATTTACAGAATATTTTGCCATAAATTCAGTTAATTCATTTTGTATATTACCATTGTATCATGTGAGTGGATTAATGCAATTTATGCGTTCTTTCACAACGGGAGGTAAACTAGTAATTACCACATCTAAGAAATTAGAAACTTGTGAAATACCAAATATTAACCCAGCAGAATTTTTTATATCTTTAGTTCCCACCCAATTACAAAAACTCCTGCAAAATCCAGAATTAACCCAATGGCTATCAAAATTTGCTACTGTTTTTTTAGGGGGTGCGCCACCTTGGGAAGAACTATTAGAAAAAGCGAGATTTCATCAAATTAGATTAGCACCTACCTATGGAATGACAGAAACCGCTTCTCAAATTGCAACTCTGAAACCTGATGAATTTTTAAAAGGTAAATTTAATAGTGGGAAAATTCTTCCTCATGCTAAAATCATCATTGATAATCAACCAGGAAATATAAATATTCAAAGTAAATCATTAGCATTAGGTTATTATCCACAAATATGGGAAAATAGAAATAATTTTGTAGTTGATGATATGGGTTTTTTAGACAATCAAGACTATTTACATATTATTGGCAGAAATAGCGACAAAATAATTACAGGTGGTGAAAATATTTACCCTCTAGAAATTGAAACAGCGATTAGAAAAACTCAAATGGTAATTGATGTTTGTGTAATTGGGATAGCTGATAAACATTGGGGACAAGCATTAACAGCCATTTATATTCCCAAAGATAAAAATATTTCCCATAGAGAAATCCAAACCCAACTAAAAAATCAACTGAGTCAATTCAAAATTCCCAAACATTGGATTTCCTTAGCCAAATTACCCCGTAACAACCAAGGTAAAATTAACCGTCAACAGCTGCAAAAAATAGCTGAGGATTTTCTAAAAACATAATACTTAAGAACCCCGAATTCTTCCAAGAAGTCGGGGATTTATATGCTAAGATCACATAAACTCTAACCTGGATCTTCTTCTCTGTGCGCTCTCTGCGTCTGTGCGGTTGATTTCCAACCAATTATTCATATAATGTGGTAATTCCTGCTTAACTCTACTACTAACATTAATACAAACGTGCCTAGTAATTGCCTTAGCAACCATTACCTCATCTACCATAATTTCATAGGTAATTTCAAACTTATCTAAATTTATTTTTTCTGGTAACAAACTAATCACTAAATTGTCACCACAAGACATAGGACGTAAAAAATCTACATTAGCATGAACAATAGGAAAAGCTAAAGACGGATTAGTAAAAAATGATTTAAGATTAACACTAGAAGCTGCTAATGAAGCCTCATAAGCTTCATGACAAATTCTCAAAACATTAGCGAAATAAACTACTCCAGCAGCATCAGTATCTTGAAATCTTACAGTGTAGTAATATGTAAAAGCCATGTTTAATTTCCTAAAATTAAATCTGCTACAATAAATAATTATAATCCTGATCAACCATAGAGAATAATAAATTTCACAAATTTATCATTCTTGATCTGCGTTAATCTGCGGTTAATTATTCTTGATACAATCAGCTTAAAGGCTGATAAATATCTTCAGAAGCAGGGTTAAGATAGGGATGGTGCATATCAATTAAATTTTGTGCAAAGTGTTGATTAATGATTTCTATTCTTTCCTCAAGAGCATTTTTACCTTTTTGCCAAGATTCTAATAAAGCATTGGCGACAATTTGACAACGGTTCATACCAAAACTTTCTTGAGGGGCAAATTTTTGATTTTGATATGGTTCTTCTGCTAACCCTAATCCTGGTGCTAGGAATTTAGTAAATAGGGGAATTTCTGGCTGAAAATAAGCTTGATGTTCTTGATAAATCTCTTGAAGAATATTCCTAATTGTGGGGTAATTTTGGCGTGCAAAATGCAGGACACCTGCATCATAACGCCCATAGACAGCGGGATTATAAAGAACATGAAAACTAAAGCAAATAGCTGCATTATTTAATGCTTGTGTTAAGCTTTCCATGAAAATGATTGCTCCGGCTGATGTAAAATTAAAGTAAATTCGTCCTACTCCTAAATCATTATTTTGTCTATCTTGGTTTGCCATTCCCAAGTTACTTACTGCTACATAACAGCCATTTTGCAGGCGATTTTTAGGCATCCATATTGATATTAATTTACCAATTTTAGAGGACTTCCTTGGAGATTTTAGATGACAGTCTGGTTCAATATATAGTGTTAAACCATCTTTTTTAACGGCCATACTGCCATCAGGTTCGATTCTCAAAATCTGCCAATTGGGTTCATAATGGCCTGTACCATGATTACTATGATGTAGTTGTTCATAGAAATCTATATCTACACCTAAACTGTTATTTTCTGAGAAATTTAGCTGAGATTGGCAATCATTATGAGTATTATTAGATGCTAAAACTGTTTGCAGTGAACCATTATAATAAATACCATAGAGAAAATTTCTGAGAAGTATGTTCAAATACTTGTGTTTTAAAGAAGATGAGTTTTGTTGAAACCTATTTGCTATATTAGCGGGTAAAGCAAAAGGTTGATAATTGGGGTGGTAAATACAGAAATTAGGTTGAATCTGGATATTACTGGCAATATCGAATAATGAATTTACAATTTGATTGTGATTATTAGAATCATCGAGCATTAACTGTCTTTGCACCTCAAACTTTAGAAAAGTATATCTGTAAACAAAAGAAAAGATGAATATTACTAACAACCGCGTAGGCGAGTTTTTTCGTAATAAAGACGGACTAATTTTTGTTCCTTATGGGGTTGAGGGAGTTTTTGAATTCTGGCTAAAGATTTAAAAATTTCGGATTCGGATATCCCCAAAATAGTTAATACTGATTGCTCAGGAATAGTCAAAAGACTTTTAGCAACTTCGAGCCTACATAAGTCCCTATTATCAAAGGATTTTTGGCATTGAATTATGTTTTGAATTTGTTGAATTAATGCTAAACCTGCAAACTTAATTACCCGGACAATAAAGTCCTGATGATATTCTAAAATCATGGGGAAAGCATGAAGATAAGCCCGGATTAAAGCTAGGATTGAAGGTTGTAATACCTCTAGAGGAATCATGGCTAAATTCAAAGATTCTTCTAACTCTAATGTTGGATCTACTATTAAACTGGATAACCAAATTCTTAAATAACTTGCTAATAGAGTTCCTAAATCAAAAGCTGGATCTCCCCAACCACAAGCTTCCCAATCAATTAATCTGATTAAACAATTATCTAGTTGTTGCGATCGAGAATGAACCAAAATATTGTTTAATTGTAAATCGTTGTGAGTTAAACAACATGATTGCCATTGATATGCTAAATCAGCAATAGCAAATTCTAAAGTTTCGTAACGTTGATAAAGAAGATGAAATTGTAACGCTTCAGTGGGAATTATACCAAATGTTTCTGGATTTATTGATGGGAGTCCTTGAACGGGATTGTAAAAATTATAGCGAAATTGTCCTGCGGGAGCAGTGGACATAAAATCACGATACTCAAGTTTATTGAACGTGGCTCGGTGTAACCCTGCTAACGTAGTACCAATCGCGCTGGCAATCTCTGTGGGAAAGATACTACTGTGTTGATAAAATCTTTCTAGTTCCACATATTCGCTTAAATAGCTACGCACAAGGATAGAATTTTCCTGATCAAAGTGTAGTAATGATGATGCGATCGCACCAACATTACCAATTACTGGAAATTTTTCTAATAACTGGTGAAATAGCCACTCATTAAAGAGTTCATGAGAACTAAAATCATGATTAATTTTTCGTTCTTGTTTAATCAGCAGTTGGCGATTATCTGCCAGCATTACCAGTAAATTCCAATTTTTATGGTTATTTTCTGGCAATACAGACTTATCTACATTGCCATCATCAGGGCTACATAGCCCTGCCTGTTGTAGGTATTGGATCACATTTTGAGAAGATAGTGATGATAACATGAATTATTTCCTAGTTATTTAAATGGACAAAGAATTCCTGCGATCAAGATTGGGATAACTGTAGCAGTTTTTCGTTAATACTAAAAATGTCCGAACTATTGCTACTATCTACTAATATCCCATCTGTGCTATAAAGACCTGCCAAAATGGCAATATTAGCTATTTTTGCTTTCAAGTCTACGGAAGAAACTATAAAATATTTACAATGTCTGTAGTAGAGCTTTGCAGCTTGAATAATAACATGACTATTCCCTAAACAATTGGTAATACATATCCAGGAAAAACAACGGTTACTTACAGTTGTTAGTAGTCCATATTTTCTGTATATATGTTAGCAATTTATCCTACTGGTAACAAGTATTAGTTTACTGTAATATCCTACTTTCTACTTTAATATACAAATGGTTATACTTTTCCTCCTGTAAGCATAAGTTTTGTATCGTGATTGATGAGTATTTTAACTTACTTTTAAAACCGGGGGACTAGAAGCCCATGCCACAAAATGGGATAATTTATTTTTTTGAGATTCCCTTAGTCCTGATTTTATTTACGTAGTATACTTAAATTCATTGTCAGAGACAATTTACCCATTTGATTGATGGATCATCTAGCAATGCTGACCGCAAATACTACATCTTATACAGCAGTTCAATTTCTGCAACGCCAAGCCGCCTCCCTTTTACTGTACCAATCTGTACTACAAGGCGACGTAGGCAAAAGTTTTCTGAACTTATTACAAACCATCCGTTACACTGATGCAGACGGGCGGGATTGCCTGCAAGCCTACGGTATTTATTTCCAAGCTTTAACCAGCGGTCATCAAACTTGGGAAGAATACCTAATTAAGCAAATTCTGATGGCGGATAATGCTTTTAGTAAATTGGCACAACAGCAGGAATTTAGCAAATTACCTCCAGCTTTAGTAGCTGCTGTCCGTCATGATTTACAAGTATTACAAAGTTTGTATGAATGTAACAGTGCAGTGTTAAGCGAGTGGGTGCAAATTGCCACTCATTTACCCATTTCCCCTGTGGTCTGGTATCGAGAACCGGAAACAGTAGGCATAGAAACGGATATAATGGCATTTATTTCCCATTTAGAAAATTGGGGTGATGCTGTAGAAGATTTAGCTGCTTATTATGGGCAACATGGTAGCGGTTTATTTGCTCAATACCATGCTTTTCGTTGGCAAAATGGTCAGCTAGTGGGCATTGTTTATGCGGATACAGTGAGACTGTCTACCTTGGTAGGTTACGAATGGCAAAAAGATGCTTTAGTGAAAAATACAGAGTTTTTATTGTCAGGAGAAACAGCACTGCACGTATTACTTTATGGTAGTCGTGGTTCGGGCAAATCTTCTTTAGTCAAAGCCTTATTAAATGAGTATAGTCATAGAAAGCTGCGGTTAATAGAAGTCTCTAAGTCAGAATTACCAGATTTACCGAAAATTGTCGAACAGTTGCGGGGAGTTCCCCAGAAATTCATTATCTTTGTCGATGATCTATCCTTCGAAGAAGAAGATGATGCCTTTAAAATGATGAAAGTAGTTTTAGAAGGAAATGTAACTGCTAGACCAGAAAATGTAGTTGTATATGCTACCTCTAACCGTCGGCATTTAATCCGGGAATTTTTCACGGATAGACCAGCGCCCAAGGATAACAATGAAGTTCATGGATGGGATACAATGGAGGAAAAGTTGTCTTTTAGCGATCGCTTTGGTCTCACATTAACCTTTGAAGCAGCAGATCAAAAAACCTATTTACAAATTGTCCAGCACCTAGCAGAAAACATCAGTATTGCTCCCGAAGATTTAGAATATAAAGCTTTACAATGGGCAACTCGTCATCATGGACGTTCAGGTAGAACAGCAAGACAGTTTATTGACTTTTTAAAAGCAGATTTAGCTGTATTTGGTGAAAATAAAAATCTAATTACAGAGTTATGATCAAGGTTTCCAATCATCCAATCTCAGCAAAATTATAACTGTATATTTACAAACCAAGAGGAATAATGACTTTAATTACTAATCATGCTCACAATTTGACTACACTAAGACCTCGCAAAATGCCACCAGCAATAGTGAGTCATCAAGTCGTACTAGCAATAGCTGCTTTTAGTGTAAGTTTTGGTTTAATTCTTGTCCCCAACTGGGATTTTTCTAAAGCTTTTCTCTCCGGTATAATAACAGTTTTAGCAACATATTCAGCCGCATTTCTTGTTGATAAACGCCGACGAACTGATGAATTGAAGATAGTTGGTTCTTTGCAGAGACGTATTCGGGATTTGGAAGCATTAAAATCCCGCATTTTCAGAGAAATAGCGCAATTAGAAGAATATAAAACTTTATTGTATACAGAAACTCAACAACTAGAAAACCAAATTGGAGATTGTCGTAATCAAAGGGATAGTTTACATCGAGATATAGGTACATTTGCTGCTCAAAAGAAGCAAATTGAATCTGAAGTTCATAATCTTAAAAATGAATTTAATGACTTAGAAAATAGTCATATAGAACTGAATAATAGTTACAATAATCTGAGTATAGAAAAGCGAAGATTAGAACTGAATTGTAACGTATCTCGCGCGGAAATCAACCAAATACAAACTCAAATTGATACATTCAAACAAGAAAAAAAAGAACTAGAAAATGATCTAATTTTGCTAGAAAGACTCAAACCGCAACTAGAGGAAAAACTTTATGAACTGCGAATAGAATTTCAAAATCGAGAGATGGAGATTAACCAACAAAACGATTTACTAACACAAATAACCACAAGCAGAAATAATCTAGAAAATAGCATCAATACTTTACAAATCAAGACATTAGAACAACAATCTGAAATCAATCAATTGCAAAATCAAATTTCCCTATTACAAGAGGAAAGGGATTTATTACAAAATCAAATTTGGGAATTAATCCAAGTGGAAACAATTAATTCTAATTCGGAAACATTACCCGATAATCAAGACAATAATGTAGAGTTATTTCCCTTTGATGAATTACTGCAACCATTAGATATAGATATAATTGATACGGAACATGATCACCCAAACAATTTACCCACAGCATGGGATAATTTACTAGAAAATCTGCCAGCTGATGAAATCCAAGTCTTAAAAGCTATATTGGAGAAAGATAACCCCCAAGAGACTATTAAACAAATCGCTGAAGCTAATATTACCACGCCTAATCTCTTAATTGATGCTATCAATGAAATCGCTAATAAAACCATTGGTAAATCAATCATTGAAACCAATACCGAAATTCCCGAAATTATTGAAGAACACTTACTAAATGTCAAAACAATGATTAGCAAATATTCATAAATCTGAAATTAAGTGAATTAGAATTAATTCATGGTGCTAATTTTAACTCTACGACTGCGGGTAAAGATAGCAGTTTAGAGGATAATAATGCAGCAAAATTTAGCTTGTAAATTTGATTTCAATATATTTCAATATTTTTAAATTAAACCTAATAAACTCTGTATACACAAATAAAACAAAAATAAGTATAAAACAAGGATACGATTAAAAATACAGAGGTTGCTGGTACGCTAATTATGGTATTATAGGACTTGGGGAGGATAGGTTAGTATTTCGGTATTTTATCGTAAAAATGTGATGTTTTAATTATTTACACCACTTCACAAGCATAAATCAAAGGTAACAAAAGTCCTATTTGCTCCTGTCCATTTACAGCTAAATCACTGTGACACAAATAGAGTTTATCAGACACACGCGCCAGTAAATCGGCGATAATTCTTTGTAATCTTTGTTCTTCGGCTAATTGTTCATCTGCTGCTGTCCAAGGTTTTCCTAGTCTATGCTGTAAAAATAAATTAGCACCAAATAAACTAGCCGCGCCACCTTTTGCCCACAGGGGTGAACCAATATCTAACCAAAAATGCCAGCGGTGATTTTTTTTACTAGCGCGGTATTGAAAGATAGTCGCTAAAGTTACAGTTTTTCTATTGTTACCGATAGAACGCACCGGATAAGGATTTGCAGTAATTGTTCCTCGTTGCAGCAGTTGAATAAATTCTGCAATAGTCATGCTAAGTGTTTCTGGCGTATGCAGTGAAAGTAATAGGGAATCGGTTTCTTTTAAACGAGTATCTATTTCCCAATAATGTTGAGCAGTTTCTATTAGTTCTCTTAATGCTGCTAACTCCTGATATGAAGGATTTTTATCCTTACACACAAAGTCTTGAATGGCTTTGTATAAGAGAAAAATGGGAGTGAGGAGAAGTCGCCGGTGATATTGCTCCCGCTGTTGGACAATCCATTGTAATATTTGTTCATAAGCCTGAGTCGCAATATAACCAATTCTATCCCAACGTTCAAAGGTTTTCACTGATAATAAATCGGGTGTGTGGGGGTGGGGAACAAAACAATAATCTGCTATTAACCCAGCCCGCACCGGATCTATTCTAGAATGATGAAATTCTTTTTCCTCCCCGTCTGGAGTTTGATATTGACTTAAAACAACTAACATTTCCGCCACAGCGTCCCTATCTACTAAACGCCCCAAACCAGGATAAACTAGAGCTATTAAGGTCAGTAAAGCTCTCACAACCGAGGAACTAATTAATGGGCGTTGTTCATTAAGTGATTCTACTGCAATATTTTGTTTAGTTAATATTTCTACTAAGGTATAACGAGCGATCGCATCTAGTCCCGGTGCAATAATTGCTACTTCATCTGCCCCTACTTCCCCGGATTTCACCCCATGAATTATTATCTGGGCTATTTGACGTAATAGCTGGGCGCGGGAAGTGGTTTGCATAGGCTGTACAGAACTTGGTAAACTCAACATTGTCATGGGCTGTGTTACCAATTCTACCATTTGATCAGTGAGAAAATATCCCAAACTATGGGGATGTGGTTTAGTTAAATTCTCTACTTGACAATATTTAGTTAATCTGGATAAATACTGAGGATCAGCCCCCAAACCCCAGCGCACCGCCCCGTCACAATTGTAGCTAAATGCTCCCACAGTGCCAGTATTTAACAAAAATTCAAATAAATTAGCAGCGATCGCCGGATAATCATCCACATCATCTGCTATGATACCCTGATAACGTTGCTTGAGATGCTGCTGATAGTCACCATGAGTTAATAATTTCTGGTTATATAGCTCGGTAATTAGCCCATAAGTCAATAAACCCCGTTCCAAACACCAATTTCGCCAATTTAGTAGTAAAGAACCCAAAAATTCCGGTTCTAAATTGATAGAATTATCTGCTATACCACTGTGCAATATTTGGGGAATATGTTCACAGGATACACCGCCATAAGCTGCTAATTGCCATAAATCCAGTATTCGTCTAACTAAACGATGCTCATTTATACCGACACGCCGCAAAATATCTGAGTTTAAATGGGAACTCCAGAGTTTTGTCGCTAATTCTTGTTCCGTTTCTGGATGTAATCTGACCGGAAATTGTGCTTTTATTGACAATAAATCAATTAATAATGGCCAAAATAAAATTACCTCATCTTGAAAAAACCCCAAGGCTGTTTTGACGCGAATAGGATGTTTTCCCAAGGTCAAAGTAGTAACTCTATCAGCTAATTCTCGTCTGTTGTCATCATTAGCAGCTAGTAATAAAATACCTAGTTCTCTTTGGTGTAAATTTGCAGTTGGATTTATAGGGTTGTCAAATAAATTGGACAACTTACTGTCTTTCATTTGCAACCAAGCACTAAACTGGTTTAGCAAGCGAGTAGTTTTACCACTGCGACTAGTACCAAAAATCCAAATAGAAGAAACCATATCTTTTAGGTTAATTTAAGTTTAATAGTTTAGTAGATAATGCCAGATCATGGTCTCAATGAAAAATACTGTGTTTAAACAAAAAATATACCCTTTTTTACTAGCTGCTTACAGATGGTATCTACTGACACCAGAGCGTTCTTTAGAAGCAGCTTATCAAGCAGCTATAAAAATCCAGGGAATTGAAGAAAAACATTTCCATGGTAACAAAATAGATTCCGAGTCTACCACCTACAGTAGTAGTGTCATGGATTATTTTGAGACAGATTTGCAAAAGTTATTAAAAACGGTACAAATGCGGCTGACGGAGTTTAAAGCGAGTCAGTGGTTGGCTAATGAATCTAAGCAAAAAGCCGCCATGAAAGTGGGTATAGAATATACTAGCCCAGCATTAATTTTAGAGAAACTAGAATTTATTGACCAAGTTACTTCTAAATACAATAATAATGATATATACAAAAATTATGAAAATCCCAATTCTCAACCGGTTAAAGTCCCCGCAGATTTAGTTAATTCTCAAGCATTCACACCCAAAACACCAAGTAAATTTAACCAAAATATCAGAAAAGGAAAAGCTAATACTACAGGAATTTTACCCCGCTCAATTTTCAATACTATCACTCGACTACAAGTAGAATTAGATCCGGGTTCTGAGCAGGACGTAGTTAGAAATTTTCGTCAAGCACAAAAAAGAAGTATTATCTCCATTCGCTTTATACTGCTACTTATTATCGTTCCTCTCCTGACTCATCAAGTTTCCAAAGCTGTAATTGTTGGACCATTAGTAGAACATTTCCGCAATGCAGAAAAAGTGGAAGTTTTCTTAAATGCAGAAATGGAAGAAGAAGGATTATTAAAATTACAAAGGTTTGAAGAAAGAATTAAATTTGAAGCATTAATTAGTAATGCACCTCCTCTGGGATCTGAAGAATTAGAAAAGAAGATCAAAGAGAAAGCAGAGGAAGTAAAAGAGGAATTTCGTCAAGAAAGTGATAATGCAATTAAAAATGTATTTGCTGATATTTGTGCGGTAATTAGTTTCACAGTGTTGTTACTAATTAGTAAATCTGATATTGCTGTACTCAAAGAATTTATTGATAACGTAGTCTATGGTTTAAGTGATAGTGCTAAAGCATTTATTATCATTTTATTTACCGATGTTTTTGTTGGGTTTCACTCTCCCCACGGTTGGGAAGTGCTTTTAGAAGGGATATCACGACATTGGGGATTAGCGGCTAATCGTGATTTTATTTTCTTATTTATTGCCACATTTCCCGTGATTTTAGATACTATATTCAAATATTGGATTTTCCGGTATTTAAATCGAATTTCACCTTCTGCGGTTGCTACCTACCATAACATGAATGAATAGCCAGCATTTTGCCAATATTACTATTAGTTTACCTGTATTTATGGCCAGTTTAATTGTGGGGATAAAACCACTCCCCAATCAAGAACTTAGTCCCCCCGAATGTCGGTTAGCAAAATGGAATTTACCACCGTTAGTAAATTCAGAGCCAAATAAGTTACCTGTACTTGTTCCTAGAGTACCAGTTACTTGCTGTCAAGAGGATATTTCCTGTTTAGATCAAGCAACTTATGATGATAAAAAAGCATTATTACAGTCTATAGATTATAGCCTGAAATATTTGCAAACAGAACAGGCGATTATGGCTTATCAAAAATCGGAAATTACTAGAGAAAGAGTTGATCAAAGTTTGCAAAGATTTCGTCAATTGTTGATTTCCACAAAATCGGCTCAAGAACTACACGCAGCTATCGAAAAAGAATTTGTTTTTTATCAATCTGTAGGGAGAGATAATAAAGGAACGGTTTTATTTACCGCTTATTATGAACCTGTATATTTAGCCAGTCGTCAACCAACAAAAGAGTTTCGTTATCCTGTTTATCGCTATCCCGCTGATTTAGAATCTTGGGCTAAACCCCATCCTACTAGATTAGAATTAGAAGGTGCAGATGGTTTACAAGGTGGAAAGGGAAAATTAAAAGGATTAGAATTATTTTGGTTGAGAAATCGTCTTGAACCTTATATGATTCAAATTCAAGGTTCAGCCAAACTTAAATTAACAGATGGAACACAAACAACCATAGGCTATGCTGGTGATACAGCTTATAATTATAGAAGTTTAGGAAGGTCGTTAGTTGATGATGGTAAATTACCTTTAGAAGGGTTAAATATGCCAATTATCCTCGACTATTTCCGCAAATATCCCCAGGATTTGAATATTTATATTCCGCGCGATCGCAGTTTTGTATTTTTTCGAGAAACCTACGGAAAACCAGCCCAAGGTTCTATTAGTGTACCACTAACTCCAGAGCGTTCTATTGCTACAGATAAATCATTAATGCCTCCAGGGGCTTTAGCATTAATTCGCGCTCCTTTTCCCTATATTAATAATAGTAATAAAATCGAATATCGGCTGGTGAGTCGTTACGTTTTAGATCAAGATACAGGGGGCGCAATTAAAGGAGCAGGGAGGGTAGATTACTTTTTAGGAACAGGTGAAGCTGCGGGAGAAAGAGCGGGGGTGACAGTCAGCAATGGACAATTATTTTATCTATTATTAAAACCGTAATTTTTAGATTCCCGACTTCTACAGGACTTACGCAAAATATCCCTCCCCCCCATTTCTCTGTGTTCTGCGTCCCTGGAGTGGTTCGTTGATTCCATATCCCCTGTATAAATCCCGTTTGTTACAAAAACTGTAACAACAACCTAATTTATGACAACAGTGATTTAAACTAGAAGAAAAGCTGTGAGTAATCAGTGGAATGAAGATGATATTATTCAAAGATGTTCGAGATTATCAAATTCTGTTTCTGAGTTTATTTCTGATTTTAGGCGTTTTCACGCGAGACTGGACATTACATCCAGAATTTATTGGTGTAGCGATCGCTTCCTGCATAATAACACAAATTATCTTTTCATTGATCACTAAATCCCAAAGCAGAATTTTACCAATTAATATTCGTAGTCCCCTCATTACCTCTTTGGGACTAAGTTTATTATTACGGGTTGATCATTGGCCAACCATGGCCTTAGCTGGATTTGCAGCCATAGCAAGTAAATTTATCTTTCAATATGGGGAAAAGCATTTTTTTAATCCTGCTAATTTTGGCATTATTGCTGTTCTTAGCTTCACTAATGATGCTTGGGTTTCCCCAGGACAATGGGGGGAAGAATGGTGGTACGCGCTATTATTTGCAGGGACTGGAGGAATGATTTTACAGCGCGTTGGTCGTTGGGACACTACCGCTGCTTTTCTAGGTGCTTATTCCCTCTTAGCAGCCGTGAGAAATATTTGGTTAGGTTGGACATGGGATGTTTATTTTCATCATTTAATGAGTGGATCTTTAGTGTTATTTTCTCTGTTTATGGTAACAGATCCTCGTTCAATTCCCAACGCCCGTATTAGTAGAATAATCTGGGCGGTATGTATTGCTTTATTAACGTTTATTTTGCGGAATTATTTCTTTCTCTCTACCGCTGTTTTTTGGGCTTTATTTGCCCTTGCACCCTTGACTATTTTATTAGATAAATCTTGGTTTAGCCCTAGATTTTCTTGGTGGAATAAAGCAGAATTGAAAATTAATTAAGGCATCAAAATGAAAAGACTTCGCCTATTTATGCCCTTAGTATCTGCACTTTTAGCAGTGCTGTGTTTCGCGCCTACAGCTTGGGCTTTTTGTGGGTTTTATGTGGCTAAAGCCGATACAAAACTCTATAACCAAGCTTCTCAAGTCATACTTGCTAGAGACGGAAATCGCACGGTTTTAACCATGGCTAACGATTTTCAAGGTGATGTTAAAGATTTTGCGATTGTTGTTCCTGTTCCCACAGTATTACAAAAAGAACAAGTTCGTGTAGCTGAACCAAAAATTATTGAAAGATTAGATGCTTTTAGCGCCCCAAGATTAGTAGAATATTTTGATTCTGACCCCTGCGCCCCAGTTTATAAAATAAACGAGATGCGACCAATGCAAAACGCAGCCAGATCAGATAGTAGTACGAATAAAGATAGCAGTTTGGGTGTAACTGTTGAAGCCAAATTTAATGTTGGTGAATATGATATTGTTATCCTCAGTGCTAAAGAATCTGGTGGCTTAGAAACTTGGTTAAATCGCAATAATTATAAAATTCCTCAAGGTGCAAAGGAATTACTCAAACCCTACATTCGTTCGGCAATGAAATTCTTTGTGGCTAAAGTCAATTTAGATAAATTTGCCGAATCAGGTTATCAATTCCTGCGTCCTTTACAAATTTCCTACGAATCACGGAAATTTATGTTACCCATTCGTTTAGGAATGGTTAACGCTACCAAAGAACAGGATTTAATCATTTATATTCTCTCACCTAAAGGCCAGGCAGAAATTACTAATTATCGCACGGTTAAAGTTCCTTCAGATGTGAATATTCCCGTGTTTGTGAAAAATCAATTTGGTGATTTTTATAAATCCATGTTCCAAAATTCCTACACCAAAGAAGATAAAAAAGTCGGATTTTTAGAATATGCTTGGGATATGAGTACTTGTGATCCTTGTGCTGCTGAACCACTCAATAATGAAGAATTAAAACAAGCCGGTGTTTTTTGGTTGAATGATAATAGTGATAGTAATAGCCCCATAGCTCCGGGTTTTCGTTCTCGTTTTCCCAGTAGTAGTGTTTTCATTACTCGCTTGCACGTCCGCTATACTAGAAATAAATTTCCTGAAGATTTGATCTTTCAAGAAACTGCTCAAAGAGACTCTTTTCAAGGACGTTATATTTTACAACACCCATTCACAGGTAAGGTTAAATGTAGTGCAGGGAGAAGATATAAAAGTTCTTTAAGACGGAGATTTGAACAAGAAGCTCAAAATCTAGCTAGACTTACCAACTGGAATATTCAAGATATTCGCCAAAAAATGAAATTATCTATGGGAAATATCTCTAATTCTTGGTGGGATAATTTCTTATCTTGGCTAAGGTTGTAAATTTAGATGTCAGGTGACTTTACTTACGTTACCTGACAATACCTGACAATTGATAATAAAGTCGGGAATATTAATCATCTTTTCCCTAATTTCCAATCTTCACCACCAGGTAACTGAGTTAAATAATCATCAATCACTGCTGGTAATTCCTTGATTGAGTAATTATATGTCAAGTTTAACAGAATTTGAGATTGATTGATAATCTGCATTTTATCAACCATTTCTGTTAGTTGAAATGGACTATAAATACCATTCATTACTTCATCACTGGCTTCTCGAATAGCTTCTTCAAATTCATCTTCTAATATTAACTGCCACTCATTTATCTTAATATAGTAAGAGGTTTTATTATCTTGCAGATTGATTTTTTTGATTTCTCTAATTGAACTGCGAATTGCATTTGACCAGGAATTAGTTAATCGGTTTTCTACATGATTTTTAATTAAATTAATCATCAATCTTACTAAAAAAGATTGAATGTTTCTGAAAATCGCTTGTCTACCCATTCCCTCTAACTCATCTACAATAGCTAAAGCGTCACTGTAACGCTGTTCTAAAATACTATTTCTGAGGTCTATTAATTCCTGTGTCATTGCTTTATTAACCTCACAGTCACAATACAGTCACAATACATTCACAATATTTATTGATGATAACATACATTAGACAAATATTAACCTTATATTCCTTCTGATTCGGGTTGGCTATGAGATTCTATAAGATCAATTAACTAACTGCTAATGACTTTTTACTGTAATATTCTGTTTGCGGATAAACGCTAATAATGGTATTTCCAATTTCGTAAAATGTTCCTTTTTGTTCATGTTTGGAAAATTGCAAATGGGGATATTTAGCAGCTAATTCCTCAGCAGTCATGGCTTTAGCTGTGATTTTATTGGGTAAATGTCCTGTGACACCAATATAAAATACTAAGGAAGAAATATTTTGTTGATAAATTTGCTCAACAACTGCTACCAATTTTTTATAAGCTGTTGTCATTGCTGTAATTAAGTCTTCTTTATTGACTAATTTACCATCATGTTTAGCAGATAATAACAAGGCTAAACTGTCATCACCGACTTGATTGAGAATTTCCCCTATTTTCCCATTGATTTTAATTCCCAAAAAGTCATCAAAAATCGGTTTCATCAAATCATCAACTTTAGTTAGTTTCATTCTCCTAGTAATGGCTTTTTGTCGGAAAGCGATATTTTGATTTAAACCCATTTCTAAGGTTGGTTTAGCAAATATCTCTCCAGTTTCTTGGTCATAAACTTCATATCTCCTCCCTAAAAATTGGTTAGCAGCATATAATTTACTCAAGTTGAGAATATCCTGATTACCAAAATCAATTTTATAACTAGTATGAGTCTCAATTGTATTTGCATATTCTTGAGTTGTCGGGAAGTTCAAATACAGGTTTTTTGACAAATAATTTTGTTTTAATTCCTCTATTTGATCACTGACAAATACATCAGATTGATGGCGTAAATAAGCAGATAGAATACTGGTAAGAACTTTGATTTCTGCTACTTGATTAAACAACCCATCAAGATTACCAAAATTGATATTAACGGGAACTAATGGTAAATTATCTAACCTAATTGTATACTCACAATTGAAATCAAATTTATCAGCAGTAATTACATCTTTAGCTTGCAATAAATCAAATACTTTCTTGTTACTGATTTTGATATTTAAACTGGAAACGTGAAGTTTTCCATCTTTAACAATGGTATAATTATTAAAATTATCCAAGTCATTAGCCAGCAACCCCCCAACTTCGATAATATCTCTATTATCCTCAACTTTTACCAGCTTAACTTTCCGCCTTACCAACATATTAATAGTAGCAGTATTGCGATTTATAGCAAATACACCCATTTGCACAAAATCACCACCATGGATATCTTGAGTTTCTAAATAAGGAGTAATCAAATCACCGTTAATATCCCTTATACCCCTGACTCTCTTAATACCAGTTCTTTGATAATCTTCCTTTAAATTATGTAAATTTAAAATGATATTTTGACGATATGCTGATAAAATTTGGATAAGTTCTAACAGGGAAATCTTGTTATTTAACTTCAACATAAAACCCCCTAACTTTTATCAATTAAAAACCGGATTTCTCTCTTTGCGTCTGTGCGTGAGCAAAATCCCTCTTTTCCTCAATATAGTATATTTGTACTAAAAAGTCAACTTATCCAAATCAAGACTAAGATAAAAATAGCTTTACACTTCTTCATAAAAACAAAACCATGGCGCGAGATTTACGGGGATTCATAAAAATTCTAGAAGAAAGAGGACAATTAAAGCGAATTTCGGCTTTAGTTGACCCAGATATGGAAATTGCGGAAATTTCCAACCGTATGCTGCAAAAAGGTGGTCCAGGGTTACTGTTTGAAAACGTCAAAGGCGCGTCTTTTCCCGTTGCGGTCAATTTAATGGGGACTGTGGAAAGGATATGCTGGGCTATGAACATGGAAAAACCAGAGGAGTTGGAAACCCTGGGAAAGAAGTTGAGTATGCTTCAGCAACCCAAACCACCAAAAAAGATTTCCCAAGCCATAGATTTTGGTAAGGTGTTATTTGACGTGGTGAAAGCCAAACCGGGACGGGACTTTTTTCCCCCTTGTCAACAGGTGGTAATTCAAGGCCAGGATTTAGACTTAAATAAGTTACCTTTAATACGTCCTTATCCGGGAGATGCCGGAAAGATTATTACGCTAGGATTGGTAATTACTAAGGATTGTGAGACGGGAATCCCCAATGTAGGGGTGTATCGTTTACAGCTACAATCTCATCATACAATGACCGTACATTGGTTATCAGTACGGGGAGGGGCGAGACACTTGCGCAAAGCCGCAGAACGTGGTAAAAAGTTAGAGGTAGCGATCGCTCTGGGTGTAGATCCTTTAATCATTATGGCTGCGGCCACACCCATTCCTGTGGATTTATCAGAGTGGTTATTTGCTGGATTGTACGGCGGTTCTGGGGTCAATTTAGCCCGGTGTAAAACTGTAGATTTGGAAGTTCCCGCAGATTCCGAGTTTGTCTTGGAAGGGACAATTACACCGGGGGAAGTTTTACCTGATGGACCATTTGGCGACCACATGGGATATTATGGCGGTGTGGAAGATTCCCCTTTGGTGCGGTTTCAGTGTATGACACACCGCAAAGACCCAGTTTATCTTACCACCTTTAGCGGACTGCCACCAAAAGAAGAAGCAATGATGGCGATCGCTCTGAATCGGATTTACACCCCGATTTTACGCCAACAGGTATCAGAAATAGTTGATTTCTTCCTACCCATGGAAGCCTTGAGTTATAAAGCTGCGATTATCTCCATAGACAAAGCTTATCCTGGACAAGCACGACGGGCGGCTTTAGCGTTTTGGAGTGCGTTACCACAATTTACATACACGAAATTTGTGATTGTTGTTGATAAGGATATCAATGTTAGAGATCCTCGTCAAGTGGTTTGGGCAATTAGTTCTAAAGTAGATCCTACCAGAGATGTATTTATTTTACCTAATACTCCCTTTGATACCTTAGATTTTGCCAGTGAAAAACTCGGTTTAGGTGGGAGAATGGGTATAGATGCCACTACAAAAATCCCTCCAGAAACCGAACATGAATGGGGTTCACCCTTAAAGTCAGATCCTCGTGTAGCCGCCATGGTGGAAAGACGTTGGCAAGAATACGGTTTAGCTGATTTACAATTAGGAGAGGTTGACCCTAACTTGTTTGGTTATGATATGAAGTAATACCTAAACTTTCCCTTCTTTGTCAGAAGGGGAGTATTATTTTAAAATTGAAAATTTGGAGAACATAACCGGATATAAATCTCTCTTGTTTCATCCTTAAAAGACCTTCTACCGTGCATTATTCTTGTATTATCAATCATTAAAATATCTCCTTTTTTCCAGTCAATATTGGTAGTAATTCTCTCAGCAATTCCATTTAATTCATCCATAAGTTCATCAGGAATTTCTGAATCATCATCAAACTTCAGAACATCAGGATTTAACTGCATTGCTGGTAAAAGGCTATTAATAAAAACCTGATATTTTCCACATCTGCTAGGAATAACTACTCGACAAATATATTCAAAGAGAATTGATTGATCTTCATATATAGTCAGGTGTGTATCATTCGTTTTACACATCTGTTCTAATTCATTAATATCATCAATTTTATATTTTTTTTGCCACTGTTCTTTATTCATTTTCGCAGTAAACTTTAGCCGCTTTTGACTGAATAATTCTTGAGTTGAATGACTGAGTTCTGCAAAAAATTGTCTACCATCACAAACCGTTGTTTCACCATTTTTTGCAGCGGGATTAGCACAAAAAAACCACAACATCAAGGGAATATTCTTTTGATAGTACATTTCTCCATGTAATTTAATCTCTGTTTGGAAATCATTAACACTTAAAATGGTCTTATCATCATTAATTACCCTTCTATTAAAAGCACCACCTGCATAATCTAAAAAATTATTGCTGAATAAATTACTAAATTCTTTAAATATTTCAGTATCAGCAGTAAATCCTCTAAATAGTAAAACTCCATATTCTTTAAATAGACTAATAATTTCTTCTCTGTCTATTTCCAAAATACTTTTATCGTCTTGGCTAATAATTTGCTGTCCGATTTTTTCAGAAATTGGCTGTGTAATTAAATTCATATTAAATAAAAAACTTTGATCTAAAAGTCAACTAATTTTTATCTACAATAATTATAAAAGTATTTTTGTGTCTTGATTGTCTATTATCAGGATTGCTTTTACCATCCCCGTTAATATACAGGGATGGTTTGTAGCTACATATTAGCCTTCAACAATGATGTGACCAACCATGCCAGCACCACGGTGGGGTTCACAATAGAAGGTATAATCACCAGGAGTAGCGTCAGCAGGAATAACCGTGGTTTCGGTTTGTCCAGGACTCATTAATAACTTCTTGTGGGACAAAGATTTTGCTAAAGTAGCACTTTTATCAGGATTCTTGTTAGCATCAAAGACAACGTTGTGGGGAGGAACTTTGTTGTTCTTCCATTCAATTGTATCACCGGGCTTAACAGTCAATTTCTTGGGTTCAAAAGCCAACGCACCTTTATCAGTACCCAGCTTAACTGTATATGTTTCCGCAGATGCAGTGGGGGTAAACACAGCAAAGCTACCAAAAATTACAATAACTGTCAACACAGCTAGGCTCAAACGTCGCAAAGTTGCTGCTATAGATTTCATACTTCTGTCCTCGGAAATAATTTTTATTGTTCTCATCCCATTTTAAATACAATTAACGCCAAATATGACAACTTGTCATAGATTTATTTTTGTTAATCATCATCAGCAGCCATATTTTGGAGATCGGACAGCGGTAAGATGTTTGTAAGTCAGACTTTATGAGTCCGCTTACCTGCTGCGAATTTATATTCTCAAAGATAGAATTAGATTAAATACAAGTGAACATAAACACCTCAAAGTGATTAAAGCCGCTATGCAAAGTACAGAAACAAATCTAGAATTGCGTTTGTGGACGGTGGAAGAATATCACCGCATGAATGAAGCGGGTATTTTTGCCCCAGATGAACGAGTGGAACTTTTAAATGGGAGAATTATTTGGATGATTGCAAAAGGAACAGCGCACCGTTCAGCAGTGGTAAGAACAGACTATTTATTCAAAAAAAGATTAGAAAATCGTGCTTGGGTATCTAGTCAAGAACCTGTAAAGTTAAATAATAGGTCTGAACCAGAACCGGATATTTCCGTCGTGAAAATTGATCCTTTGGACTATGCAGATCATCATCCTACACCATCAGAAGTTTATTTAATTATTGAGGTTGCCGATAGTAGTTTAAAATTAGATTGTGAAACTAAGGCTAAAGCTTACTCTTTAGCAGGGATTAAAGATTATTGGGTACTAGATGTGGTAAAACGTGAATTACACAT
This sequence comes from Dolichospermum sp. FACHB-1250, assembly GCF_014696335.1. Classification (NCBI taxonomy): domain Bacteria; kingdom Bacillati; phylum Cyanobacteriota; class Cyanophyceae; order Nostocales; family Aphanizomenonaceae; genus Dolichospermum; species Dolichospermum sp. FACHB-1250. The sequence goes on along the minus strand of NZ_JACJPZ010000042.1, from coordinate 5,360 downwards.
TTTTAGAAACCCAACTCAGAATGGTTATGAAAGTGAGATAATTATTGGGGAAGATGGAATAGTCTCAGCTTTAGAGTTTCCTGATTTACAAATTCGTTTATCTGATATGTTACCCCCTTGTCAAAAATGATGACCCAAATACCCGGATTCTTGAAAGTGTGGAATCTACATGATGATATATATTGAGAAATTAAAGTTATGAGTCAACAACTTTCTAAAGCTTTATTCCAGAAAAAGTCATTAAAAAATGCTTTGGTTAAGTTTAAATTTCCTTCAGATTTAGAACAACGTCACCAAATTATCATCAAATGGGTTGAGGCTTTAAATTCAGGTACTCTTAACCAAGTCAAAGAGATTTCTTTACATGGTGATTTTCTCAAAGATATCTTTCAAAATGTCTTAGGTTACTCTTCCATTATTACAGGTGGTGGTAAAGTTTGGGAAATTCACGCAGAACAAACTATAGCTGACGGTGGGGGTTCTGCTGATGCTGCTGTGGGCTTTTTTACCGCAACAGAAAATAACAAAGGAAAGGTAAAATTACAGGGTAAAGTTGTTGCACCAATTGAATTAAAAGGGACAAAAGATGATTTAGATAGACCCGCATCTGGGAGAAAAGAATCCGCTGTTGATCAGGGTTGGCGCTATGCTAATTATACTCCTGATTGTCATTGGATTATCGTTTCTAATTATCGAGAATTACGATTATATCATACTAATAAAACTCCCGCTTATTATGAACAGTTTTTATTAACTAATTTAGCGGATTTTGAAGAATTTAAAAGATTTTATTTACTGCTTTGTCGAGAAAACTTTTTACCAATTAAAGATATATCTACCATTGACAGGTTGTTAGTAACTTCTGAAGAAGCACAAGAGGACATTACTAAACAACTTTATGAAGAATATAAACAAGTTAGACTAAATATAGTTAAAGATTTCCGGTTTCGTTTTGGTAGTAAATTGCATATTCCTAACCGTGATCAAGTATTAATTGAGAAAGCACAAAAAACATTAGACAGAATTTTATTTATTGCTTTTTGTGAAGATAGGGGATTATTACCGGAAAAGACAATTAGCAAAGCCTATAATAACAAAGATATTTATCATCCTCGACCAATTTGGGAAAATTATAAGGCCGTTTTTCGTTGGGTTGACCAAGGTAATGAAGATCCCCCAATTCCCGGTTATAATGGTGGTTTATTTCAACATGATCCGATTTTAGATCAACTATTAGATATTCCTGATTCTTTGTGTGGTCAACTGCAACAATTAACCCGTTTTGATTTTGATTCGGAAGTTTCCGTAGATATTTTAGGACGAATTTTTGAGCAGTCAATTACAGATTTAGAAGAATTAAAAGCTGATGTTGCTAAACAGGAATTTGATAAAAAACAGGGTAAACGGAAAAAATTAGGCGTATTTTATACTCCCGCTTATATTACTCAATATATTGTTGAAGTTGCAATTGGTGGATATTTACAAAAACGCGAAGATGAATTAAGACAACGGTTAAAAATAGGAGAGTTTATAGATACAGCAGAAAATCAAAAACGGGAAATTGAATTTTGGCAAAGTTACCGAGATGAGGTATTAGTAAAAACGCGAGTTCTTGACCCTGCTTGTGGTTCTGGTGCGTTTTTAATTGCTGCTTTTGATTATTTTGCAGGTCAATATCAACGAGTTAATGATAATTTGCGATTTTTAAAATATGAGACTTTAGAAAATATTGAATTAGATAAGACTATTCTTAGTAATAATCTATTTGGGGTTGATTTATCTCCTGAGTCGGTAGAAATTACTAAGTTATCTTTGTGGTTAAAAACCGCAACTCAGGGAAAAACTCTAACTTATTTGGATGATAATATTAAAATCGGTAATTCCATCATTAATGATGCAAAAATCACAGATTTACCATTTAATTGGGAAAGTGAATTTTCTCAAATCTTTGCTGACGGTGGTTTTGATGTTGTTATTGGAAATCCTCCCTATATTCGTCAGGAGTTATTATCACCATTTAAACCTTATTTACAGGAAAATTATCAAACTTATGACGGAGTTGCAGATATTTATATTTATTTCTATGAAAAAGGTTTAAATCTGCTTAAACCAGCAGGAATTATTTCTTATATTGTCACTAATAAATGGTTACGTTCTGGTTATGGTGAATCTTTGCGACGGTTTTTTTGTCAGTCCAGTGTGTTTGAACAAATTATTGATTTTGGACACGCACCAATTTTTGAAGACGCGGATACATTTCCCTGTATTATTGCTGCGAGGAAATCTGAAGTTTCAAATACAGACAATGAGAATAAATCAGTTTTAGTTTGTGCTGTTCCTCGTGGGGAGTTGAAAAATATTAACCTCATTCAATATGTGCAAAATCCAGAAAACAGTTTTACTATTCCTTGGTCGCGGTTTTCTGCTCATGCTTGGAGTTTAGAACCTCCTGCGGTTGATGATTTAATGCGGAAAATTCAACGGGTAGGAGTTCCCTTAAAGGAGTTTGCTGGAGTTAAACCGATATGTGGAATAAAAACAGGTTTTAATGAAGCTTTTTTAATAGATAATGCTACTAGGAACAAGTTAATTCAAGCTGACCCAAAATGTGCAGAGATTATTAAGCCTTATTTAAGAGGTCAGGATATTAGTAGATGGGTTGCAGATTATCAAAATTTATGGATTATATTACTTAAGTCTAGTAGTGATTTTACATGGTTATGGAGTCAAGATCAACATACAGCAGAAGAAAATTTTAACCTCCATTTCCCGTCCTTATATGAACACCTAAAACAATTTGAAGATAAACTCTGTAAGCGTTCAGATAAAGGTCATTACTGGTGGGAATTACGATCATGTGCTTTTTATGAAAAATTTGAACAAGCAAAGATATTTATACAAGGAATTGCATTTCATTCAAGGTTTAGCTTTGACACTGATTCAATGTACAGCAATAATGCAGTTTCTATATTACCTACCTCTGATTTATGGGTATTAGCTAGTCTAAATTCCCCCCTTATATGGTGGCATAATTGGAGATATTTACCACACATGAAAGATGAGGCTTTAAACCCTGTTGGTTATTTAATGGAAACCCTACCTATTGCCCAACCCACAGAAGAAACTCGCGCAGAAGTAGAAGCAATTGTCACCCGGTTAATTGAAATTACCAAACTCAACAGACAAGTTTATAAAGATGTTCTCGACTGGTTGCAAATAGAATACAAAATTGAGAAACTGGGCAATAAATTAGAAGATTTTGCTACTTTGGAATTTCCAGACTTTGTAGACGAAGTGAGAAAAAGAATGCCCAAACAAAAAAACGCCAAAAAATCTTCAGACCCTTTAAGTATACCAGCTTTTACAGCTTTACGTCAAGCATATAATGATTATGTTCCCGAAATTAACAGCCGCAAAAACGAAACTGTAAAATTAGAACAGCGTCTTTCTGATTTAATTAATCAAGCTTATCAACTCACAGCAGAAGAAATTGATTTAATGTGGAAAACAGCACCTCCAAGAATGCCTATTTGATTAAACATCATAGCGTTTACCCAGATATGTTTTGAAGCTTGTAAACGCGCCCTAAGTTCTGAAAAATTACCTAAAAAATTATCTAATTTTATAGGATCTTGAAGCAGTCTATTTTCTGATACAATCAAAAATTCGACTCCTTTAATATAAATTGATCTATGAGCAAGGGTACTCTATTTGACAAAGTTTGGGATTTACATACTGTTGGTACACTACCATCAGGATTAACACAACTATTTATTGGACTACATCTTATTCATGAAGTTACCAGTCCCCAGGCCTTTTCCATGCTGAAAGGAAGGGATTTAAAAGTATTATTTCCGCAGCGAACCATAGCCACAGTAGATCATATTGTTCCCACCGAAAACCAAGCCCGTCCCTTCGTGGATAACATGGCCGAGGAAATGATCCAAGCATTAGAAAAGAATTGTCAAGAACATGACATAACATTTTACAATATTGGTTCAGGGAATCAAGGTATAGTTCATGTCATTGCTCCCGAATTGGGACTAACTCAACCGGGCATGACCATCGCTTGCGGTGATAGTCATACGTCAAGTCATGGCGCGTTTGGAGCGATCGCTTTTGGTATAGGTACAAGCCAAGTTAGAGACGTTTTAGCCTCCCAAACCCTATCACTATCAAAATTAAAAGTCCGCAAAATCGAAGTTAACGGTAACTTAAAACCCGGAGTTTACGCCAAAGACGTAGTATTACATATTATCCGTACCCTAGGGGTTAAAGGAGGTGTAGGCTACGCTTATGAATTTGCTGGTACAACCTTTGCCCAAATGAACATGGAAGAAAGGATGACCGTTTGTAACATGGCCATCGAAGGTGGGGCGCGATGCGGATACGTCAACCCCGATGAAATTACTTATGATTATTTACAAAATAGAGACTTTGCCCCTAAAGGTGCAGACTGGGAAAAAGCCCTAAATTGGTGGCAATCCCTGAGTAGTAATCCCGATGCAGAATATGACGATATCGTAGTATTTAATGCCGAAGCTATCCCCCCCACAGTCACATGGGGAATTACACCCGGTCAAGGAATTGGCGTAGATGAAAAAATTCCCACAGCCGCAGAACTGCTAGAAGAAGACCGCTTAATAGCCGAAGAAGCATATTCTTACATGAATCTATATCCCGGACAACCCATCCAAGGAACAAAAATAGATGTTTGCTTCATAGGTAGCTGTACCAACGGACGTATAAGCGACCTAAGAGAAGCCGCCAAAATCGCCCAAGGTCGGCAAGTTGCTGCGGGAGTCAAAGCCTTTGTTGTCCCCGGTTCAGAAAGAGTCAAAAAAGAAGCCGAAGCCGAAGGACTAGATAAAATCTTTGTTAAAGCCGGTTTTGAATGGAGAGAACCAGGGTGTTCCATGTGTTTAGCCATGAACCCCGACAAACTCCAAGGGAGACAAATCAGCGCCTCCTCCTCCAACCGCAACTTCAAAGGTAGACAAGGATCATCCTCCGGTCGTACCTTACTCATGAGTCCGGCTATGGTAGCCACCGCCGCCATAAAAGGGGAAATTGCCGACGTACGGGCTTTATTATAAAATAAAAATCTTGTGGGGTGGGCATCTTGCCCGCCCAAACCAGAATTGAGTCCCAAAAAAATCTCTCTCAAACTCTGAAAAATCTTGTGGGGTGGGCATCTTGCCCGCCCAAACCAGAATTGAGTCCCAAAAAAATCTCTCTCAAACTCTGAAAAATCTTGTGGGGTGGGCATCTTGCCCGCCCAAACCAGAATTGAGTCCCAAAAAAATCTCTCTCAAACTCTGAAAAATCTTGTGGGGTGGGCATCCTGCCCGCCCAAACCA
>NZ_JACJPZ010000041.1:0-45634 GCF_014696335.1 Dolichospermum sp. FACHB-1250 | reverse complement strand
GAAATAGTTGATAAAGTTATTTCTGTTGCTCTCGATTTGATGAATCCTCAACATTTAAAAAATTGGTTCACTAATTGTTGTTACTGTACCTCATAACACCGGGAAGTGCTGTATATATATATATATATATGAAGGATAATCTATGTGCGGAATTGCAGGTGTTATCAAACTAAATACCGACGATGGAAGTTTAGAAGCAAAAATCGAAAAGATGCAAACAGCACTAAAACATCGTGGTCCTGATGATGCAGGTATTTATATTTCAACTGACAAACAAGCAGCTTTAGCTCACACTCGACTTTCTATTCTTGATCTCAGTGCTGCTGGACATCAACCTATGTCCACCACTGACAACCGCTATCATATTACATTTAATGGAGAAATTTACAACTTTCAAGAATTGCGAGAAAATCTTATTTCCCAAGGTGAAAAATTTCATTCTCAAACAGATACAGAAGTAATTCTCAAACTCTATCAAAGAATCGGTTCTGATTGTGTCCAACACTTACGAGGAATGTTTGCTTTTGCGATTTGGGATGATTTAGAAAAAACTTGTTTTTTAGCTCGTGACCCTTTAGGAATTAAACCACTTTACTATTACCAATTAGGTACAACTTTAGTATTTGCTTCCGAACTCAGAGCAGTTTTAGCATCTGGTTTACCTGCAATTAATATGAGTGTGGAAGGATTATATGGTTATTTAACAACCGGTTCAGTTCCCGAACCATACACTCTAATAGCTGACATTCATTGTTTATCCGCTGGTAATTGGCTATATTGGCACAATGGAAATACTACCAAAAAACAATATTGGCAAATAAATTTTACTCCTGAAGCAATTTCTCCTCCAGAAGCGCAAGAAATAGTTCGTAAAGCTTTATTAGATTCCATTCAACATCATTTTATCAGTGATGTACCCGTGGGAATTTTCCTCAGTGGTGGTATTGACTCCACAACCATTCTCGCTCTAGCAACCCAAACCCAACAATCACAATTATCTACCTATTCCATAGCTTTTGCTGAATCGGAATTCAATGAGGGAGAATTAGCTGAAAAAATCGCTAATCATTTTGGTGCAAAACACACAGAATATCAAGTTACATCATCCTTTGCTAAGAGCATATTACCCGATTTCCTCGCAGCAATTGATCAACCGAGTATTGATGGCTTTAATACATTTTGTGTCTCTAAAGTTGCCCATGACAATGGCATGAAAGTAGTATTATCAGGTTTAGGAGGAGATGAAATATTTGGTGGATACAAGTCTTTTCAAAAAGTTCCCCAAATGGTTGCATGGAGTAAAAATCTAAATAGATTACCTTTCCTCCGTACGGGTTTGAGTCTAGGATTAGAACGTTGGGGAAATTCACTAAAAATGCAAAGATTCGGTGAGTTTTTAAAACAACCCCCTAGTTTTGCTTCTGCTTATAATACTTTTCGCGGTATTTTTTCTCATCAAGAAGCTTGTCTAATTATTAATCAATTATCAATAAGCATCCCTATATTACCCCCCTTAGTCCCCCCTTATCAAGGGGGAGGGTTAGGGTGGGGTTCTACCCCAGAAGATGAAGTCAGCTTTTTAGAATTAAGTGGTTATATGCGTAATCAATTACTGCGAGATAGTGATATCATGAGCATGAATTGGGGTTTAGAATTGCGTGTTCCCTTTGTGGATAAAACTTTATTAGAAACTGTTGCACCAATTCCTAGTAATATTCGTTTAGCACAGGGGAAAAAACTGTTAACACAAGCAATTACAGAAATACCTGATTGGGTAATAAATAGACCGAAAAAAGGCTTTTCTTTTCCCTTTGAAAGTTGGATGAATAGTGAATTTGGCGATTATTTTCATAATGTCCATCAAAAGCTAAATATCCCACCAAATATACCCCTTAAACCTTGGTATCGTCGTTGGAGTTTAGCAATATTAAACCATTGGTGGGAGCAGATTAACTCATGAAAGTTCTCCATATAATTCCTTCAGTTGCGACTGTTCGCGGCGGTCCGAGTCAAGCCATTTTAGAAATGGTGAAAGCTTTAAGAAAAAATAATATTGATGCGGAAATTGTCACTACTAATGATAATGGAGAAGATATATTAGACGTACCTCTAAGAAAATTTATAAATTATCAACAAGTTCCTGTCCAGTTTTTTCCCCGATTTTCTCCTTCTATTCACGCTGTGAGAGAATTTGCTTTCTCCAGAGAATTAACAATATGGTTATGGCAAAATATCCGTAATTATGACTTGTTACATATTCATGCTATTTTCTCTTATAGTTCTACAATAGCAATGGCGATCGCCCGCTGTCAAAAAATTCCCTATATTGTTCGTCCTCTAGGACAATTATGTACATGGTCTTTACAGCAAAGTGCTAGAAAAAAGCAAATCTATCTGAAAATTATCGAAAAAGCTAATCTTAATCACAGTCAATCAATTCATTTTACCTCTGTTGCAGAACAACAAGAAGCTGCTCTATTAAATTTAACCTCCCCAAATTTTATCATCCCCCACGGACTTGCGATTCCCGATACAATTCCTCATGCTTATCAACGTCTACGACAACATTTTAATTTACCCATAGATGAACCAATTATCTTATTTTTATCTCGCTTACATCCTAAAAAAGGTTTAGACTACCTAATTCCAGCATTAGGTAGGTTATCTCATTACCGCTTCACATTCATTGTCGCCGGTAGTGGCGATTCAGATTATGAAACTGAGGTAAAAACTTTAGTGAAAATTCATGGAATTGAGAGAATAACATATTTTGCCGGATTTGTCAAGGGTGAAATCAAGGATTTATTAATACAAGGAGCAGATATATTTGCCTTAACTTCCCATTCCGAAAACTTTGGTATATCAGTTCTAGAATCCCTAGCTGCGGGTACTCCAGTTATAATTACCCCTGGTGTAGCACTCAGTGATATAGTCCAGCAACAACATCTGGGATATGTTACAGAACTTAATATTAATGATATTGCTACTACAATTGAAAACTTCTTAAATCATCCTCAAAAATCTCAAGAAATGGGCGATTCCTACGGAGCGCTTCGCTATCGCGCCCGGCAGTTTATATTAGATAATTATACATGAGATAAAATAGCGTTAAAAATGGTTTCCGTGTATGAAAATATCATTCAAAGTAATAAACATTTATAGACTCTACACCCAAATTCATACTTGGTTTCAGCAACGCCATTAAATGCAGTACAGCTGAAAAAGCGATCGCTCTGGGTTCTCAACTTTTGAAAAAAGGATTTGGAGCGATAGGGCGATTCCTAGGTCGCGCTTCGCTATCGCAGCTATAATACTATAATAGAGTAAACAATACTTAGGTGCTTTCATGAACACCATTAATGCTCTTTAGGAACAAGATTATTTCCTTTGGCTGGAAGAAACCTATAAATTACTAGAAAATAATCGCATTGAGGAATTAGATTTTTTACATTTAAAGAGTGATGTCCCTGTGAAATTTCTATAATAGAGTTTTTATTACCAATTACCTAGTATATGGAAGGAATTAAATATTAATGACTTAACTATTGAGTAGAGGGAGGCAAAAACAATGACTGTAGCTCTAGACAAAACCATAATCTATCCCGACAGTGATGGTCAGCCCATGGCAGATAACACCAAGCAATTTCGCTGGATTGTCCTGATTAAAGAAAATCTCGACTCCCTCTTTGCCAATGACGAGACCGTTTTTGTGGCAGGAGATCTGCTGTGGTATCCCGTTGAAGGTCGTCCCGATATTCGTGTCGCCCCCGATGTCCTCGTGGCCTTTGGCCGACCCAAAGGCGATCGGGGGTCATACCGGCAATGGCAAGAAGATAATATTGCCCCTCAAGTAGTGTTTGAGATTTTGTCTCCAGGCAATACCCTCAAAGAAATGAGCCGTAAATTGTTATTCTATAACCGCTATGATGTGGAAGAATACTACATATATAACCCAGACTCTAATGAGTTGATGGGTTTTACCAGAGCCGACGAAGAACTCATATCCATTGAAAACATGGATCATTGGCACAGTCCTCGTTTGGGTATTCGGTTTGAACTAACAGCGTCAACTCTAAATATTTATGATCATCAAGGCAATCTCTTCTTATCTCCGTTAGAACTACGCAAAAGCCTTGAACAGGAAAAAGCCAGGGCAGAGCAGGAAAAAGCCAGGGCTGATTGTTTAGCCGCCAAACTGAAAGAATTAGGTATAGATCCTGATACTCTAATACCATAGGAGCAATTCATTAATACTTTTGGTTTCGAGCAGTTTCAGAAGACATTGGCTGGGTATTTGCAGGATCATTAAACCAAATGATAAAATCAGGAAGGAAGCCAGGGAATTAATTCCCTGGCTAATAGCTGAAGTCGTTTTTAAGCGACTGGTTTGGGTAATATTGATATATGGCAACCCTGGCACATTAGTTGGTAGGGTGCGTTAGATATCAACAATCCGTTTATTTGCAAGATTTATGCAGTAGTAAAGCACCTTACAACAGATTTTTGGTGTGACGCTTGCGTAAGTCCTAAGATAGTTGAATTTTGGCAACGGCAATCAAACACAGGAGATAGTCATCATGTATCAAAGTGAAGCACCTCCGCACAAAAACCTGCCCATCATGTATGATTTACCCAGTGAGGATGTTAATGAATTAGACTCCACAATTCATCCGCGTCCACCCTGGGAAACCATGCCCACCATGTATGATTTACCTAGTGAAAATCCAGAGGAGCCAGGTTTGCCAGACGAATTTCATGACTTTCAACCGCAATTATTACGGGAAACCTGTCAGTCTCCCATTTATCCCAGGGAGGAAATGTTCATTGGTACAGATTTAAACTTATACTATGATGGTCGTCATTATTCATGGTATAAAAGACCAGATTGGTTTTTAGTCTTAGGTGTAGCTGCTTCCGAAAAACAAGAAGATATGCGGTTGAGTTATGTAGTTTGGCAGGAAGTAGTAGCTCCATTTTTAATAGTAGAATTATTATCACCAGGTACAGAAGCAGAAGACTTAGGACAAACACCAAGAAGCGCGAATAAACCGCCGACAAAATGGCAAGCTTATGAACAGTATTTGCGATAGCTTCGCTCGCCGTAGGCATCGCCCTACTATGTTATCTTTGATAGATATGAAAATCGCCTCCGAGTATTTCAATTACTGGGGACAAAATATCAAGCAGTGGAACTGGTAGAACCAAAATTCTGGTTTCCCGAATTGGAATTAGGGGTAGGAGTTTGGGCGGGAAAATATCAAGGTACAGCAGGTTTGTGGCTACGTTGGTATAATCAAGATGGTGATTGGATTCCTACTTTTGCTGAAAGCGCAGAACAGGAAAAACAACGAGCAGAACAGGAAAAACAACGAGCAGAACAGGAAAAACAACGAGCAGAACAGGAAAAACAACGAGCAGATAAATTAGCTGAAAAATTGCGGGCTTTGGGGGTGAATTTAGATGAAATTTAAAGAAAATTAACTGAAAAGAGTATTAGAATTAGCCAAGCAAACAGAAATAATTATAGCAAAAATCCAAGAGGCGATCGCTATTTTTAGTCAATGGTTAGAATCTCAGGTAAAAGACTTGTAAATTACCCGCTTTGGTCCTTGATGCTTTGGGGGGAAACAAGAATTTAGTCTTGGGATTTAATCTCAAAATAACGTAGTATACTGGGGTTAATCGTATTTAAACGCAAGATGAAATACCTAACCCCAGAACAAGTTTATAAACAATTCGGCTATCACCCCAAGACAACCGCTTGAGGGGGCTGACTTAGGGAAAAAATAGCCGAAGAACAAAATATTTATGAGCCAAATAAGTAGGTTGGTGTTAAAAATTGTCGTTATAGTGAGGGAACTCTTAACTCTTAACTCTTAACAGAAAAGAGGCTTCGCCGTGAGCGTCAGCCGAACGGTTTCGGGCAACTTTACTTTTCGTTACTTATGTCGTTTTTTTCCGTTCACCTATTTAGTAGCCAATGTGATTTAATAGAAGTATAATAACAAGAGACGTACTGAGTCTAGACTATGAAACTCAAAGTTAAAAATCAGTTAACCGTTACCAGAATCGCTATTTTAGGGACTAAAAAACTAAATACGTGGAAATCTAACCAACTTGATTTAATTGCTTTGCGTTTAGGACAACTGCGCTCTGACTTGTGGAATGAGTTCGGCTCTTTAAAGGCTTGGGGTATTTCTAAATTTGAAATTGACAAACAGCTACGCACATCTAAAGACAAGTACCAATTACCTGCTAAATTATGGGATTCAACCCTTTATGATGTAATTGATAATATCCATTTGGTTCAGGCTGCTTGTGTTGAAAAAGTGATGAAATCCCTAGGTCAATCATTCCAATCCTTCCAGTCTAAAAAAGGGGTTTTACAACTTACATTAGAAAGTCGTGAATGGTTGGATCATCCCAAACTTTGCACCTTAGTGAGAAAGTTTTGGTATCGCGGTCATACAAAAGTTTGTAACCAAATTATTCTTAGGGCTTTTGATACTAAATTAGATAATAAAGGCGTGGTATGGCTGCGTTTTGGTGGACTCACAAAGGGTAAAAATCTGAAGTTGCCAACGACTTTACCGACAGAAGTAAAATGTCAGTTAAGGCTAATCAAACGTAATAGTAGATGGGAAATACATTACACAACCGATATTCAAAAAGCCGAAAAAAAGACCGAAGGTAAAATAATTGGCTGTGACAGAGGTTATACAGAAGTTTATGCTACATCATCTAACGATGGTGCTAGATTTTTGGGTAATAATTTCGGTAAAATCCAAACAGAAGAAACTGATTACAGAACAGCGAAACAAGTTAAACGCAACAAAATCAAATCAGTTTTTGACAAGTCTATTGCCAAAGGGAATAGTGCCAAAGCTGATAGAATCAAACGGAATAACCTCGGTAAAATCAAGTGGAACAACCGAGAAACATCATTTAAAGGTAGGATTCAAACAATAGTTTTTACAGCTACATATCACTTGATGTTAAATGCAATCAAGGTAGCTTTTGAAGATTTGACGGAAGCAATAAAAAGCAAAAAGCCCTTGAAAAAACGCATAAAGAGAAATGTTTCTTCATGGTGCAAGGGGGTAGTTGCGGATGCTCTCAAACAAGTTTCAACCCGTGTAGGTTGCACGGTTGTTAGTGTAAATTGTGCGTATACGTCACAACTTGACTCCAGATTTGCTACCTTAACGGGTAGTAGAAATGGTGACAAGTTTACCGGACATGATGGGGTCGTAATGCACTCAGATACTAATGCTGCTGACAATATTCTAGCAAGAATGAGTGATGTTGAAATCACTCGATATATGAAACATTCCGATGTGAAGAAAATCTTGTTAGAAAGAAGTCAGAAGTTTCGGGATTCCTTGATGGAGACCGAAGCGATAACGGGCAAGGATAAGCCCCAGACTCTAGAACCTGAAGTCAGGTCAATCAGAGAGCGAATTATAAGCAATTGACACTGTTTGACCAAGGTTTAACTACGTTAGTTGTGTATCTCAGGCTAGTGAATCTCAGTATATAGAGAAATGTGTTATAACCTACCATCAGAACCATTATCCTGATCATTTATTGCTCACCCCTTGAAGGAGTTATGCTGTGGAAAATAATAAGTCATTTTTTGAGACGCGGGGAATATTAATATCAATACTTGGCTTAACTGGTGCTTTAAGCATTGCTTTAATGATCATGTTCAAAGGTAACACCTCTGACGCTCAAAATCGCAGCGTCAGCACCAAGGATAATGATACTGCTGTTCTTATGGTAACTCAAGAGCGGTTAGAGCAGTTGAAAACAGAAATGCTCACCACTTGGCAACAACAAGCACAAGCAAAAGGTGTTTCTACTGATGTACCGACTAACTTTCAAGGAATTGTCATCAGTGAAGCCAAACTTCCCCCAGAAAAAAAAGTTATCGCCCTAACCTTTGATGATGGTCCTTGGCCTAATAGTACAGCAAAAGTATTAGATATTCTCCAGAAAAATCGCATCAAAAGCACCTTTTTTGTCGTTGGCCAAAATGTTAAGAATTATCCCGACTTGACAAAACGAATAGTTGCAGATGGTCATACTATCGCTAACCATACTTGGCATCACTGGTATCATCACATGAATGCACAGGTAGCAGCTGCGGAAGTTGCAAATACCGGAGACATAATTTATCAAACCACAGGGGTGAAAACTAGTCTATTTCGTCCACCTGGTGGCAACATGACCAATGGGGTGGTAGCTTATGCTAAAAGTAATAAATATGCTGTTATTATGTGGTCATCTGATTCCAAAGACTATTCACGTCCGACTGTACCTCGGTTAATGAATAATATATTTAGAGAAGCTAAACCGGGCGGTATTGTATTAATGCACGATGGAGGCGGAGATCGATCCCACACTATTAAAGCATTACCAGAAATCATTAGCAAGTTTCGCAAACAGGGTTATGAATTTGTCACTATTCCCGAACTTCTAGAAATGCAAGATCAGTATCCATCCTTAATTGCCCATAAATCTCAGAAATCTCAGAAACTTGAGAAAGCTAAGAAACCTTAAAGAAATAAAGTCAGAATCAGGATACCCAGGATTAAAGGATGAACAGGATGAATAAGCTGTTGGACATTTAGATTGTATATTGCTCACAACTAAAACTCTTGTGGAACAGGCATCCTGCCTGTTTTAATTATGCAAATTAAATGTCTATCAGCTTATACTAATTCTGGATAAAGATGCACATAATCTTAATTAAATCCTGTACATCCTCAAATCCTGGACATCCTGATTCAGACAAAAAAGGATTAAAGGATAAACAGGATAAAGTATTTAATTAAATCCTGTAAATCCTCAAATCCTGAACATCCTGATTCAGACAAATTACACAGAACTTAATTGTTTTTCTGCCACTTTAGCCTCTGGACTGTCAGCTTCAGATGGTGGTACTAATTGCCAGAATTTGGGTAAATACTCTGGCCAATTAGCGATAATTTCTAAGGCTTTGGGTGAACCAGTTTTATCAGCGTGGGCTTTAATTAAATCATACAACTGTTTTTCACCCGCATCACTGGCAACCCGCTGGACCTTAACAATAGCATGATTTACGAAATCTGGGAAATTACCGACTTCATCCAGGAAATAAGCCAAACCACCAGTCATTCCTGCACCAACATTCCGGCCTGCTTTACCCAGGACGACAATTACACCACCAGTCATGTACTCGCAGCAGTGATCACCAGCACCTTCAATCACGGCTGTACCCTTTGAGTTGCGTACAGCAAACCGTTCTCCAGCCAAACCATTAGCAAATAATCTACCACCAGTAGCACCATAAAGGCAAGTATTACCGACAATGACGTTTTCCGCTGGGTTGTAAGTCGCATTTGCTGGGGGTTTAATGATAATTTCCCCACCATTCATTCCCTTCCCTACATAGTCATTGGCTTCACCTTCTAAGCTCAAAATCACACCATCAAGATTAAACGCGCCGAAACTTTGCCCGACACTGCCTTGAAACTTCAGGTTAATTTGCCCTTTAAAGCCGTTGTCACCATATTTTGAAGCAATCACCCCAGTTAACCGAGTCCCGACGGTTCTATCGGTATTAACAACGGCGTAGGTTTTACTAACTATCCCTTGTTCCTGGATTCCTTGACAAATATCCGCATCAGCTAGTAATTGATCATCTAATACAGGTCCATTACTATGAACTTTTTCATGTACTAACCAATCACGATTAATTTTTGTATCTGGTAGCTTAGTTAAACAATCTAAGTTCACAGCTTGGGTTTTATTGAGTTTTACATCAGAGCGTACTGTTAATAAATCAGCGCGACCAATTACCTCTGATAAAGAACGATATCCCAATTTAGCTAACAGACTCCGCACTTCCTCCGCGACAAAGTAGAAGAAGTTGACAACGTTTTCGGGAACTCCTGTAAACCGCTTCCGCAGTTCCTCCTTCTGAGAAGCTACACCCACAGGACAGTTGTTAGTGTGGCAAATTCGCGCCATAATGCAGCCTTCCGCAATCATAGCTATCGAACCGAAACCAAACTCCTCAGCACCCATTAAAGCCCCAATTAATACATCCCAACCACTTTTTAAACCACCATCCACACGCAAGATAACGCGATCGCGTAACCTATGTTCCATTAATACCCGATGTACTTCTGTTAAACCCAATTCCCAAGGAGTACCAGCGTGTTTAATAGAAGAAAGGGGTGATGCACCAGTACCGCCATCATGGCCTGAAATTTGGATAATATCAGCATTAGCCTTAGCTACACCCGCAGCAATTGTGCCAATACCGATTTCTGCGACTAATTTTACTGAAACTTGAGCTTTAGGGTTAATTTGGTGCAAATCAAAAATCAACTGTGCTAAGTCTTCAATAGAGTAAATATCATGGTGGGGTGGTGGAGAAATCAAAGTTACACCGGGTTTAGAACGCCGTAACATAGCAATATAGGGACTAACCTTGGGACCTGGTAACTGTCCACCTTCTCCTGGTTTTGCACCTTGAGCGATTTTAATTTCAATTTGTTTAGCTGTGGCTAAATATTGGGGCGTAACGCCAAACCGCCCTGACGCAACTTGTCTAATGGCACTTGCAGCGGTATCACCATTTCTTAACCCATGCAAATGGGGGAAAGTAGGAGATTTACCAGCAGTATCAACATCATTTAAAGCGTTGTAACGAACCGGATCTTCTCCACCTTCACCAGAATTAGATTTACCACCAATGCGATTCATAGCGATCGCTAAAGTTTCATGTGCTTCTCGTGACAAAGCCCCTAAAGACATCCCCCCGGTACAAAAACGCCGCACAATATCATTAACGGACTCTACTTCTGACAAAGAAATTGGTGTCCGTTCACTGTGGAAATCCAATAAATCACGCAGTGCTGTCACAGGTCGGTTTTGCAGATGCTGTTTATACACTTGATAATGGTCATATTGCTTACCATTAACCGCCTTATGTAGAGCCTTAGCCAACTCTGGGTTATTACTGTGATATTCCCCACTAGGACGGTATTGAACAAAACCTAAATTTTCTAACTTATTCGCTGTCAATTCTGGGAAAGCCTTGCGGTGGAAAGATAACACTTCTTGAGCTAATTCACTCACACTTAAACCACCAATACGGGAAGTTGTTCCCCGAAAACCCAAAGCCAACAAATCACCACCAATACCAATCGCTTCAAATATTTGTGCTGCTTGGTAGCTAGAAAGCAGAGAAATCCCCATTTTCGAGAGAATTTTCAACAAACCCGATTCTACAGCTTGGCGATAATTTTCTATAGCTTTTTCCCAGGTCAAAGTAGCAATTTTCCCCCTAGTCATAAACTGCTGGGTCTTAGGATCATCCCACCAAGCACTCACAGTATCCAAAGCCATATAAGGACAAATAGCACCCGCACCATAACCCAATAAACAAGCAAAATGATGGGTACTCCAACACTGGGCGGTATCCACAATTAAGGACGTTTTCATTCGCAACCCAGCGCGAATCAAATAATGGTGAACTGCACCAATAGCTAACAATGGCGGAATATAAGTATATTCCGCAGCAATACCCGTGTCAGTGCGATCGCTTAATATTAATATCTTTGCCCCAGCCCGTACAGATTCCGCCGCTTGTTTTTGTAAAGATTCCACAGCGGACTTCAAACCATCTGGACCTGTAGATATGGGAAATAAAGTCGACAATTCAGCCGTGGCAAATCCTGACAGTTTAATTGCTTCCAATTCTGCTTGAGTGAGTACAGGCGATTCTAATTTGAGCTTACGAGCGTACTCTGGCTTAGGTTCTAATAAATTCCCCCTTTCCCCCAGTTCCACTGTCAAGGACATAACCAGCTTCTCCCGCAAAGGGTCAATAGCTGGATTAGTCACTTGGGCAAAACGTTGTTTAAAATAGTCATACAGTAAATGAGGTTTGTCCGAAAGCACAGCCAATGGAGTATCATCACCCATACAAAAAGTCGCTTCCGCACCAGTGCTGGCCATGGGGTGAATTACCATTTCCACATCTTCTATAGTGTAGCCAAAAGCGATTTGCTGTTGTAATAGGACTTGTGTATCAATTTTCCTGCTAGTCTGCCTATTGCCATTAGTTAAGCTATGATGTCCATTACCATTTGACTCACCCTTAACTAAGCGATTCAATTCTAAGCGATATTTTTGCAACCATTCCCCGTAAGGATACTGTTTTGCAATACGTTGTTTAATCTCCCAATTTTTCAAGATTTCTTGGGTATTTAAATCTACCGCAATCATTTGTCCTGGTCCTAGTCTACCCTTTTCTAGAACATTCTCTTCTGGTAAATCTACAACTCCCGCTTCCGAAGCCACAACGATATAATCATCTTTGGTAATGACATAACGCGCAGGTCGTAAACCATTGCGGTCTAATGTTGCTCCTACCTTTTTCCCATCACTAAATACTAACAGTGCTGGTCCATCCCACGCTTCCTGCAACCCGCTGTAATATTCATAAAAATCTACAATTTCTGGATATTCCGCTAAAGCAGGTTGATTTTTGTATGCTTCCGGAACCATCATCATCAACCCTTCTAAGGGGCTACGTCCCGAACGTACCAGTAACTCTAATACATTGTCTAAAGTAGCAGAATCACTATTATCAGTATTTACCAGTGGCTTGAGTTCATCAAAACGATCTTCCCAAATTGGATGACTCAGAGTCGCCTCCCGTGCCATCATCCAATTAATATTCCCCAACAGGGTATTAATTTCTCCATTGTGACCTAATAACCGCATGGGTTGAGCTAAAGGCCATTTCGGCATAGTATTGGTACTAAAGCGGCGATGGTATACCGCAAATGATACTTTAAAAGCAGGATGCTTGAGATCTTCATAAAAATCCCCCAATACAGCCGAACGTACCATGCCTTTATAAACAATGGTGCGACTAGAGAAAGAACATACATAGAAATCCTCAGAAATTCTCCTTCCCGCTTGCATAATGCGTTTACTCGCAATATACAGTTCTCTTTCCAATTCATCACCGCTTTTATCAGCGCAAGAAATTATAACCTGTTCTATACGAGGTTGATTTTCTCTAGCTTGTACACCCAACACCTCTGGACGCACCGGAACTACTCGCCAGCCCAGTACAGTCAATTTTTCCTCTGCTGCTATTTGCTCAAATGCGTTCTTAGCAACTTGAGCCGCTTCCGAGTCTTGGGGCAAGAATATCATTCCCACCGCCTTATGACTCACATTAGCAAAATCAATTCCGTGACTGTTATCTTGTGCTAATAATTCCCAAGGAATTGCTGTCAGTATCCCCGCACCGTCACCAGAATCTTGGTCAGCGCTACAACCCCCTCTATGTTCTAAGCAAGTTAAGGCAGTTAAAGCCTTGTTTAAAATTTCATGACTAGCTATATTCTGACGATGGGTAATAAACCCTACTCCACAAGCATCCCTTTCTTCTACTAACCACTTTTGTCCTAAATAAGTATCTTGACAATTGATATCTGACATTGTAGTTTGCTGACCCTGATTTGATTGATGACTCATACTTTATTCCTGAAATATTGAGGTACAGACGTTGTTACTACTGCTATAGGGAAATTTTCTCATTTATTGGCACTCGATAAAAATACATAATTACCAAAATTTAGGGATAACAATTTCAGCCTTAGCTTGACATTTAGCCAAAGCTGTGTTATCAGTGCCTACTCTATTTTTTATTTGTTTATGCACTCTAAAAAAAATTACCCTAATCTAAAATTTTAGAGCTGTGGGAATTTTAGATTTAATCTCCAAGACTATGATCATAGCCTCCAAGCAGTGTGTATTATTTAAAGCAGTTATCGCTAGTATTTTTAGTGTGACAACTGTTTGCTACTCTTGATAAGAGACAAAAACCCAATATACATATTATCATGATTATTTCTAAAAAAGGTAATTATTTTTTTAATTTTCTGATAAATTTTCGTTAGGCTGGTTTTTGCATAATAACTTTATCAAAAAACACAATGATCTGGAAAATACTCAATTCTCTGTCACCACTGCTGTCAGCAGCACTGTGTTTAACTGCTAGTTATGGCGCATTCGCCCAAAATATTCCTAGAATACCAAATTCCGTTCCCACTGCTGTTAGTGCTGGTAATCAAATTACTATAAATGGCCGAACCTTACCAGGAGCATGGTTACAACCAACAGGAATGCAAACTTATATCAGTGATGGCGCAGTTAAGCAATTAATGGGCATAGATTTACTCAGTAGTAACAATCCTGGTAAACAGCCAATACAGTGGTTTTCTAGCTTGACAAATCCCATAATTCTTAATACTAAACTAAGAGGTGGGTATCGCTATTTAGATATAAGTAAATTAGCTAAAACAGCAAAATGGCAAATTAAAGCTAATGGTAACACATTAGTAATTGCCACTCCCCCTTCTCAACTGAGAAATATTCGTCTTGGTAAACAACCAAAAGGGGATCGGATTGTACTAGACTTAGATAACGCAACTTTTTGGCAAATTAGACAAGAGTTACCAGTCAAAAAAGTAGTAGATCCTGATGAAATTATCCCCAAATCTACCACACCGGCCAACCGCCAATGGACTGTCACTTTAGATACTATTGCTGATGCGGCTTTACTCGCAGTTTATAACCCTAAACCTCCTATAGCACAAAGCACAGAATCACCCATTGAAAAAATAGAAATTGTCAATAATCAAACAATTATCAGTTTGAGTATTCCCTTTGGACAGTCTGTACAAATTAGCACCGTCTCCCAGCCAAATCGTCTAGTAATTGATATTCAACCTGATGCAATGGTCGAAAGAAATATTACCTGGGCGCAGGGGTTACAATGGCGACAACGGCTAGTAACTTTAGGAACAGACCGCTTTCCTGTGGTTTGGTTGGATATTAATCCCCAGACTGTGGGTTTAAGCATTAAGCCTATCTTAACTAAAACTAACGTGCAAACATTAACTGGTACTGCCCCTTTAATCCAAACTGCTCAAAATTACTTAGCCGTAGCGGCAATTAATGGTGGTTATTTTAACCGCAATAATAAATTACCATTAGGGGCAATTAGACGAGATAATCAATGGATATCAGGACCAATTCTTAACCGAGGAGCAATAGCTTGGAATAATAACGGACAATTCTATTTTGGTCGCCTCACCCTCACAGAAACCTTAACTAGCAACAATAATCAACGTTTACCTATTATTTTACTCAATACTGGCTATGTTCAAAATGGCATTTCTCGTTACACAACTGCATGGGGAGATACTTATACACCCTTAACTGAGAATGAAAATATAATTGTCGTGGAAAACAATCAAGTAACTAATCAATTACCAGGGTTAAAAACTGGTATAAATGCTATTCCTATTCCCAAAAATGGTTATCTCCTGATTTTCCGTAATGAGACACCACAATTACCCATTGGGACAAAAATTGATCTTACCAACAACACCACCACACCCGAATTTAGTCGTTATCCCTATATTATCGGTGCAGGACCCCTATTATTAGAAAATCGGCAAATAGTCCTCGACGGAGAAGCCGAGAAATTCGGTTCTGCTTTTATGAACAGTCAAGCAGTTCGTAGCAGTATTTGTACCCTTAATACAGGTAACTTAATGATTGCTGCCGTACATAATCGCGCAGGTGGTGGAGGTCCAACCTTAGAAGAACAAGCCAAGTTAATGCAAACAATGGGTTGTATCAACGCTTTAAATCTAGACGGTGGTAGTTCTACCAGTCTTTATTTAGGAGGTCAATTGCTGGATCGTTCTCCCAATACAGCAGCCCGTGTTCATAACGGTATTGGAATTTTCCTAGAATCAAAGTCAGGACTTACACAAAACAGAAAAAAGAAGTAGATGTAAGTATTAGGTTTTAGTTATAGAAACCAGAGACTCGACTTCCGACCTTGATTCATAATATATTGATACCATCAAAGAAGAACTCAGGTATCTTACCCGTATCTTATCCTAATTCGTGTTTTTGATCAAGATTTTATGTAGACAGATGAGTTTGAACATTCTCATTTTACCAGTCAGTGCTGACTTTTGCTATCTTAATCAAAGTGGCTGAATTTAGTCCCTTTGTCATCAACTGTTACAGCTAAAAACGGGTTTATTATGTCTCCAAATGAGGTAATTATGGCTAAATTATCAGAAACAGTCCCCACGAATACTCTTACTTTACAACCAGCAATTAATTCTAGAAGCGTTGTCGCAGGTGAATTACGTCCTTGGGGATCCTTCACAGTCTTGGAAGAGGGTCGCGGATATAAAATTAAGCGCATTGAAGTAAAACCTGGACATCGCCTGAGTTTACAAATGCACCACCACCGTAGTGAACACTGGATAGTTGTTTCAGGTACAGCCAAAGTAGTTTGTGGCGACAAAGAGATATTATTAAGCAATAATCAATCAACTTATGTCCCTCAATGTACAACTCATCGCTTAGAAAATCCCGGCGTGATTCCCTTGATTTTGATTGAAGTCCAAAATGGCGAATATTTAGGAGAAGATGATATTATTCGCTATCAAGATGACTATGCACGTGAAAAATAGGCAATAGTTACAAGGGAATCGACAGGGGGGATTTTTTCTTTCTGACCACTGACCAATAAAAAAATTCCATGATTAATTTAAGTTCAGCAGCCATTAATGAAATTAGGCGCTTAAAATCCAAACAACCATCAACTATTTTATTTCGTTTGCGGGTGAAATCTGGTGGCTGTGGTGATTGGTTTTACGATTTGGGTTTTGATACAACTGTACAAGCCACAGACCAGGTTGTAGAGTTTGATGATATTCGTCTAGTTATAGACCCAGGAAGCCTAAATTACATTAATGGCTTGTCACTAGATTACGCAGAAGATTTGATGGGTGGTGGTTTTCGCTTTGATAACCCCCAAGCAATATCCATCTGTAGTTGTGGCAATTCTTTCTCT
Source organism: Dolichospermum sp. FACHB-1250 (assembly GCF_014696335.1). Classification (NCBI taxonomy): domain Bacteria; kingdom Bacillati; phylum Cyanobacteriota; class Cyanophyceae; order Nostocales; family Aphanizomenonaceae; genus Dolichospermum; species Dolichospermum sp. FACHB-1250. The sequence continues at coordinate 28,674 of NZ_JACJPZ010000041.1, read as the reverse complement.
GTTAGTCAGTAGTCAGTAGTCAGTTGTCAGTAGTTAGGAATTACCTGGTTTCTGTTCCCTGTTAAGAGTTCCCTGTTCCCTTCCAAAATGATTGACAGAAAATCAGAAAAAATGATATAATCAGGATTTGTTAAAACTTAGATCATAAAGCAGCTTCACGCGCTGTAACTCATGCCAACAATACAGCAGCTAATACGTAGTGAGCGCGAACTAGCGCGTCAGAAAACCAAGTCCCCTGCTCTGAAAGAATGCCCTCAACGTCGAGGCGTTTGCACCAGAGTATACACAACAACACCGAAGAAACCCAACTCAGCACTCCGTAAGGTAGCAAGGGTAAGGCTTACCTCTGGATTTGAAGTGACAGCTTACATCCCAGGTATTGGTCATAACTTACAAGAACACTCTGTAGTTATGATTCGCGGTGGTCGGGTCAAAGACTTGCCCGGAGTTAGATACCATATTATCCGTGGTACATTAGATACAGCCGGAGTTAAAGACAGGAAACAAGGCCGTTCCAAATATGGAACTAAACGCCAGAAAGCAGGGAAAAAATAGGGAAGAGGCGGTTAATCGCGTTAAATACGGTTAATCGTCCTGACCAAAACTCTGTATCTGGGAGAAAAAGCAAGTTGCATGAGCTTCTGAGAATAATCCTGTAAAAGATAACAGCACTTTCATCTAAATTTAAAAGTAGATTAAGTTGTCGTCTTCTGTGTCTGGTGACAGACAATAAAGTGAATTAATTCAGTCTCTTGACAACTGATAGAGCCATAAACAAAAAATCAGGAAAATTAAGCGGCTGATGAAACCGCTTTTAGTCTCCTGTGTTCTGATAACATATAATTTCGTTGCCAAATTCCCTATTCAAGGATGAAGTATGTCTCGTCGTGGTGTTAGTCAAAGGCGGCCAGTGCCGCCTGACTCAGTGTACAATAGTCGCCTGATCAGTATGATGATGCGACGACTAATGCGTCATGGCAAAAAATCAATTGCCGCAAGAATAGTTTATGATGCTTTGAAAACTATTGAAGAACGCACCGGTGGAAGTCCCTTAGAAACTTTTGAGAAAGCAGTGCGTAACGCTACACCATTAGTAGAAGTAAAAGCTCGCCGAGTCGGTGGAGCAACCTACCAAGTACCAATGGAAGTGCGTACAGATAGGGGTACTACCCTAGCATTACGTTGGCTAGTACAGTATTCTCGTCAACGTCCAGGGAGAACTATGGCAGGAAGACTGGCTAATGAGTTAATGGATGCTGCGAATGAAACTGGTAGCGCTATTCGTAAGCGGGAAGAAACGCATCGCATGGCAGAAGCAAACAAAGCATTTGCACACTATCGTTACTAAACTAAGTAGAAAAGCGATATCGTCTTCCCAGCTCGGTAATTCATATACAATGTGAATTAGCTGATAGCGCGGAATGGCAAAACCATAGTCTTTAATTAAACTATTACTTATGCGAAAACCAAGCAATTATAGTGATAGTTTTTTCAGAGCAAAAAAAAGTGATATTGCGTTTGGCTAAAGCGTGAAAGCTTACTGAGGGATAACCGCTCCCATGCTCCCATTGAAGTAAGAAGTAAATGTCTAGCTTCGTCTAGGATTTATATAGCAGCAGTAATATACAAGATATCATAGGGCGACAACAATAGGAGGTAATGGTGGCACGCACAAACCCGCTAGAGAGAGTACGCAATATCGGTATTGCGGCGCATATAGATGCGGGAAAAACAACGACGACAGAGAGAATATTATTTTACTCTGGGATCATTCATAAAATTGGCGAAGTTCACGAAGGAACAGCCGTCACAGACTGGATGGAGCAGGAGCGAGAGCGGGGAATCACCATCACTGCAGCTGCAATTAGTACCAGTTGGAAAGATCATCAAATTAACATTATTGATACTCCAGGTCACGTAGACTTCACAATTGAAGTCGAACGTTCCATGCGAGTATTAGATGGTGTAATTGCTGTGTTTTGTTCCGTAGGTGGTGTACAACCACAGTCAGAAACAGTATGGCGACAAGCAGACCGCTATAAAGTACCTCGCATTGCCTTTATTAACAAGATGGATCGCACGGGTGCGAACTTCTATAGAGTGCATGATCAGATGCGCGATCGCTTGCGGGCCAATGCGATCGCCATTCAACTACCCATCGGTAGTGAAACTGAATTTAAGGGGATTATAGATTTGGTGCGGATGTGTGCATATATGTACACAAATGACCAAGGAACTGATATCCAAGAAACAGAAATTCCCGCCGACTTACAAGAAAAAGCCACAGAGTATCGCAAACAATTGGTAGAAGCAGTAGCAGAAACCGAAGATGCTTTGATGACCAAATATTTTGATGGCGAAGAACTGACAGAAGCAGAAATCCGTACTGCTCTACGTAAAGGGACAATTGCTGGGACAATCGTACCAGTGCTGTGCGGTTCAGCCTTTAAGAATAAAGGTGTGCAGTTGATGTTGGATGCAGTGATAGATTACCTGCCAGCGCCAACAGAAGTACCACCAATTCAAGGCACACTGCTCAACGGTGATCCCGTAGAACGTCATGCTGATGATAACGAACCATTATCAGCTTTGGCATTTAAGATTATGGCTGATCCTTATGGTCGGCTGACCTTCGTTCGTGTTTATTCTGGTGTGTTGAAGAAAGGTAGTTATATTCTCAACGCCAGTAAGAACAAAAAAGAGCGGATTTCTCGATTAGTGCTGATGAAAGCAGATGATCGGCAAGACGTGGATGAACTACGGGCTGGTGATTTAGGTGCTGCACTAGGATTAAAAGATACTTTGACAGGTGATACCCTTTGTGATGAAGGCTCACCAGTAATTCTGGAATCCTTATTTATTCCTGAGCCAGTGATCTCGGTAGCGGTTGAACCCAAAACCAAGAACGACATGGACAAGCTTTCCAAAGCACTACAATCCCTGTCAGAAGAAGATCCCACCTTCCGTGTTCGTGTTGACCCTGAAACTAACCAAACTGTAATTGCGGGAATGGGAGAATTGCACCTAGAAATTCTCGTGGACCGGATGTTACGGGAATTTAAAGTAGAGGCAAACGTTGGTGCGCCCCAAGTGGCTTACCGCGAAACCATCCGCAAATCCGTCGAAAAAGTTGATGGTAAATTCATCCGTCAGAGTGGTGGTAAGGGTCAGTATGGTCACGTGGTGATCAACTTAGAACCAGGCGAACCAGGCACAGGTTTTGTATTTGTCTCTAAAATTGTCGGTGGGATTGTACCCAAAGAGTACATAGGACCTGCTGAACAGGGAATGAAAGAATGTTGTGAATCCGGTATTTTAGCCGGATATCCACTCATTGATGTCAAAGCCACATTAATACATGGTTCTTACCATGACGTAGACTCTTCAGAAATGGCTTTCAAAATTGCCGGTTCTATGGCAATCAAGGAAGCGGCTGCAAAAGCTTCTCCTGTCATCTTAGAGCCGATGATGAAAGTTGAAGTTGAAGTACCTGAAGACTTTATGGGAACTGTCATCGGTGACTTAATCTCCCGCAGAGGACAGATTGAAAGCCAAAGCACTGAAAATGGGGTTGCGAAGGTAGTATCGAAAGTTCCACTAGCAACCATGTTTGGTTACGCTACTGATATCCGGTCAAAAACCCAAGGTCGGGGAATTTTTACGATGGAGTTTAGTCACTACGAGGAAGTACCTCGGAGCGTGGCTGAAACTATCATTGCCAAAAGTAAAGGAAACGCTTAATTAAAAAAGGAAACTAGTATTCATGGCACGCGCAAAGTTTGAAAGAAATAAACCCCACATAAATATCGGTACTGTTGGACACGTTGACCACGGTAAAACTACTTTAACAGCAGCTATTACTATGACATTGGCGGCTATGGGTCAAGCTGTAGCTAAGGGTTATGACCAAATTGATAATGCACCGGAAGAAAAAGCCCGGGGTATTACCATCAATACTGCTCACGTTGAGTATGAAACTGAAAGTCGTCACTATGCTCACGTAGATTGTCCGGGACACGCTGACTATGTGAAAAACATGATCACAGGTGCGGCGCAAATGGATGGAGGTATCTTGGTAGTTGCGGCTACGGATGGTCCTATGCCCCAAACCCGTGAACACATCCTCTTGGCAAAACAAGTCGGTGTTCCCAGTCTCGTAGTCTTCTTGAACAAAGAAGATTTGATGGATGACCCAGAATTGCTGGAATTGGTAGAACTAGAACTACGAGAACTGCTTTCGAGCTACGATTTTCCTGGTGATGATATTCCCATTATCAAAGGATCAGGTCTACAAGCTCTCCAAGCAATGACCGCAAATCCCAAAACTCAACGGGGTGAAAATCCTTGGGTAGACAAAATCTACGAATTAATGGACGCTGTAGATTCTTATATCCCCACCCCAGAGCGGGCTATAGACAAACCATTCTTGATGGCAGTAGAAGACGTATTCTCCATCACAGGTCGTGGTACAGTTGCCACGGGTCGGATTGAACGGGGCGTGGTCAAAGTCGGTGATAACGTAGAGTTGGTAGGTATTAAAGATACTCGCGCTACTACCGTGACTGGGATTGAAATGTTCAAGAAGAGTCTTGAAGAAGGTCAAGCAGGGGATAACGCAGGTGTATTACTGCGCGGTATCCAAAAAGCTGATATTGAACGGGGAATGGTAATCGCTAAACCAAAATCAATTACCCCTCATACTGAATTTGAAGGTGAAGTTTACGTTTTAACAGAAAAAGAAGGTGGACGGAAAACTCCATTTTTCTCTGGCTACCGTCCTCAGTTCTATGTGCGGACAACTGATGTAACTGGTACAATCACAGCGTTTACCGCTGATAATGGTGATGCGGCAGAAATGGTGATGCCCGGAGACCGGATCAAAATGACTGTAACCTTGATTAATGCGATCGCTATTGAACAAGGTATGCGCTTCGCTATTCGTGAAGGTGGCCGGACTATTGGTGCTGGTGTTGTCGCTAAAATCTTGAAATAACACTCACCTTTTTGCTCTCATGACAAAGGAGCGGAGATAAATGATAAAATCTCTGCTCCTTTCTATTCCCAAAAACTATTTTGGATTTTAAATTTTAAATTCGAGATGACATCTAAAAATCTAAAATCTAAAATCTAAAATCTAAAGTCTAAAATTTACCGAACCTGGAAAACTTTGATATGGCCACTCTACAGCAGCAAAAGATTAGAATTCGCTTGAAGGCATTTGACCGTCGTTTATTAGATACATCTTGCGAGAAGATTGTAGACACAGCTAACCGTACCAACGCGACAGCTATAGGACCGATTCCTTTACCAACAAAACGAAAGATCTATTGCGTACTCAGATCACCTCACGTAGATAAAGACTCACGCGAACACTTTGAAACCCGTACCCATAGGCGCATTATTGACATTTATCAGCCTTCTTCTAAAACCATTGATGCGCTGATGAAGCTAGATTTGCCTTCTGGTGTGGATATTGAAGTCAAATTGTAAATTTGTCATTGGCCAATAAGATCCCCGACTTTGATAAAAATTCGGGGATCTGTTTTTGTAAAAAAATTTGTGAAAAAATTTATGTTGTGGGCTTTTTCTTTAGCGATCAAACATAATGATAAAATATAAACCAAGTCGGGAGAAATTAGAAAACAATATAATATTTTAAGAATACAATTAATTTATACTCAACTAACTAACAATGACATCCTCTTCTAAAATTGCAGTTCGTGAACTACCCCTGTTTCCATTACCTGAAGTAGTTCTATTTCCTACCAGACCATTACCCTTGCATATCTTTGAATTTCGCTACCGAATCATGATGAATACGATTTTGGAGAGCGATCGCCGATTTGGGGTATTGATGATTGACCCAGCTAATGGGACAATTGCTAATGTTGGTTGTTGCGCGGAAATTCTTCATTATCAACGGCTACCTCATGACAGAATGAAGCTATTAGCTTTAGGACAGCAAAGGTTTCGTGTTTTAGAGTATGTGCGGGAAAAGCCTTATCGCGTTGGTTTGGTAGAATGGATTGAAGATCAACCACCAGCTAAGGATTTACGTCCTTTAGCATCTGAAGTGGAACAACTTTTGCGGGATGTGGTTCATCTTTCATCCAAATTAACAGAACAAAATATTGAATTACCCAATGATTTACCAGATTTACCCACAGAACTATCTTATTGGATAGGTAGTAATCTGTATGGTGTCGCTCCAGAACAACAAGCATTACTAGAAATACAGGACACAGTGGCTCGTTTAGAACGAGAAGCGGAAATTCTCACTTCTACTCGTAATCATTTAGCAGCACGTTCTGTGCTTAAAGATACATTTAGTAATATGGGATAAACTGTCCAAATTTTACAAATTTTATAAGTTCAGGGTTTGCACATAGCTTCTAGTTTCTATGTTCCAAAATTTGATGGTATTATCCTCACCAAAGATAATCAAGATTTATTGTCGTTATGACAAAGGAACTCTTAACTCTTAACTCTTAACTCTTAACTGGGAAGAGGTTTTGGGCAACTTTACCTTTCGTTACTTATGTCGGTTTTTTTCCGTTCACCTACTTATAAATTCTTGTTTTTACTTCTTTTGTTTTTTGCCATTCCCTTGATTAATCCTCGACTCTAAGGTAAAATGTGGTATTTCTTCAAGTTCATCTTCATTTAAACTATACTGTTCACAAACAAGACTTAAGCGATTTCCCGCAGTTGTAACAGCATTCACAGAATGAGTTAAATCACCCTGAAAATAAATTAAAGCATTGGTTTGGGGTTTAACTTGTCCAACCTGACGTTTTTGAGATTTTAGCACCAATTCTCCTCCCTGCATATCCTCTGGTACACGCACATAAAGAACGCTTACAAATGCTGGTGGTTCAACAGTTTTACAATAGGAACGCAAAGATCGATCAATATGGGGGTCAACACGAGAACCCGCTTTAAGTAGTAAAGGATTGAGATAAAAAGCATTACAAGTAGGTAAAAGTGCTAAATCTAAATAAGGCTTAAAATAGGGAAATTTTTGGATAACTTCCGCTAAACCCTGACGCTGAAACACCACAGAAAAGCCTTTAGTATTCACAAAATCCCGATTAAGGTTATTAATAGCAAAATAGGGACAAGCTTGGATTTCTCCCCACAAGTCCTGGAGATATTGAAGAGGAAAGACGTGAGGATGTTGTTGATAGTATTTCACAGTCAGTTAAACTAATTTACATTGCAGGAGTTTTCATCTATTTATACCACACTCTCAGTTCTGTATTTTTTTCTTCCTACGATACGGGAATATGGCTCATCTCCATGCGTCTATACGGAAATCTGCAAATAACCTCACAACTCAGAATTAGCCATAAGCAACATAACCACAGTCCAGGATAAGCCTAAAAAATCAATACTAGTAAAGGACTGACCACGATAGTGAATCAAAAGTGCGGATAAAAGGACTTGAACCTTCACTCCTTTCGGAACTAGAACCTAAATCTAGCGCGTCTGCCAATTTCGCCATATCCGCATTATCATTTCATGATTATAGCATAACAAATCATTTATGACAATAGGTAAAAAATTTAAATTTTTATTTAAATTTTCAAATAAACAGGACTTGTGAAACTTCCGTAAGTCCTAATAAATTGAGAATTAGGCTATGGGGTATTAAGCTGTACTCCATTTAATTTGTATGATTCTAGCGGGCAAGATGCCCGTACCACAACATCTAGCTAGATTAGGATTATCAAATTTAAATGCGTAACAGCTTAGTAATTTCTCCCCATATTCCCATCTACATAACAGTTACACGAGGTAGACGATGCTTAAAGCCGCACAGAATTTCCCAAGAAATGGTATTTAGGCAATTTGCCCAATTATCAGCCGATATTTGCTCTTTTCCCTGTTCTCCCAACAATGTAACTACTTCCCCCTCTTGTAAATCCGGTATAGAACTTACATCTAACATCATTTGATCCATTGTAATTGCGCCAATTTGCGGCACACGCTGTCCACGGATTAATACTTGCATTTTGTTAGAAAGATTACGGGGTACACCATCAGCATAACCAATACCAACCACCGCCAGCCGCATTTCCTCAGCAGCAATAAAATGATGACCATAACTAACTCCAGTACCAGCAGTTATAGTTTTAACTTGGGTAACTCTAGCTTTAACCTGTAAAACAGGTTTAAGTTTGATTTGATTTTGTAAGTGAATAGCAGGATACAACCCATAAATCGCTAAACCTACGCGCACCATATCATAGTGTAATCCTCTATCTGTAAGAGTAGCCGCTGAGTTAGCTAAATGTAAAATAGGAATTTTGATACCTTTAGCTTTGATGTGTGCTATTACTTTTTCAAATCGTCTATGCTGTTCTGTCATCATCCTAGCATCAGGACTATCTGCTGTTGCCAGATGAGAATAAATACTAGCAATATGCAAATGGGGTAATCTTTGCACCAACTGGACAAATTCTGCTGCTTCTTGCCAATTCGTGCCTAATCTAGACATTCCTGTATCCAATTTAATATGTACAGGTAAGGGTAAATTATAATTAATATTTTCTAATACGTTAGAAAATTCTAAAGCTTGCTTGGGACTATATAGGGTAGGCTGAAGTTGCCAATCAGCGATCGCCTGAATTTGTTCTGGTGTGTTCGTTGCCCCTAAAATTAAAATTGGGGCTTGAATACCATCTTCCCGCAATTGAATACCTTCGGGAACAGTCGCTACACCCAACCAACTAGCACCGGATTCTAAAACAGTTTTAGCAACTGCTACTGCCCCATGTCCATAGGCATCAGCTTTAACTACTGCCATTAATTGAGTACATGGGGATAAAAACTTTACCAACTCCTTGACATTATTAGACAAAGCTCCCAAATCAATTTCTACCCAAGCCCGCTGAGAAAACCAAGCATAAGCATCACGTTCTTGATGATCAGTAAAAATTGGGGTTTGTTTGCGATTTAACATTGGACTTCACTCCTATCACACCACCGAAAAGCTTCTCCCATCCCCTAGAAGCTATATCAATTTAATCAGGAAGTTTAACTTTTATCCGGTAATTTATACAAGATGGTGGCGTGAGTAATATTAGTGTGTCCGCATATTCAACAATTTTTCTTTAACTTAATTATTTTATGATAGTTCTTCCTTATCGTCTCAATCATAACAAATTTAAAATCAAATGTCAACCCCTAAATACTTCTTTATTGCGATTTTTTTGGCAAATTTGGGAAAATAGTAACCACAAGATACCCCACTTCTGGAAGAAGTCGAGAATCTGAGTTGAGAATAAAAGTATAAATTCCTTTCCTATCCCCAAGAAAGTGTATTTGTGTTAATATATGTAAAACTAATACCTTGAGCGCAGATTCATGGGGAAGGTTTTAGTCCTGAACGCCTCTTACGAACCGCTCAACATCACCAGTTGGCGACGGGCCACCGTGTTGTTGATGAAAGGCAAAGCTGAACGCTTAGAATACAATGGTAAATTCCTTTACACTGACTTTCCGCAGCCAACCGTTATCCGATTGCGCCACTATGTCCGTGTTCCGTATATGGAAGTTCCTCTGACCCGTCGGAATATCCTGCATCGTGATGGACACACTTGTCAATACTGTGGTTACACAGGAGATAAGTTGACACTTGATCATGTGATACCGAGATCACGAGGGGGGGGTGACACCTGGGAAAACATTGTTGCTGCTTGTGTATGCTGCAATGTCAAAAAAGGCAGTCGTACACCCCAAGAAGCACGGATGCCTTTGCGTCATTTACCTCGCCAACCTTATAGCAGTCTTTACTTTGAGGTAACAAAACATCTGAAAAGTGGACTGCACCAAGAATGGCAAAAGTACGTAATAGGCCTTTAACATTATACAGAATCAACTACAAAAACTCAGGTCAAATTTCACCTGTGGATAGAACTGTTTAACCTAAAACAGTGGCTACAAGTGGTATTTTTACTTGTTTTGGGTTAGTGCTAACCAGCTTAGGGTAGAATTGCCATAAGCTGATATTTTTATGTCCGCAGCGTCGCAAATTACTTGTTTTTCAAGAATTGGGGTTATATCCTTTAAGAAGGGATATAGAGGGAGGATTTGCTCTTAACTGATAATTTGCTACAATTATGAGTAAATGATTTGCCACCAAGCCACCAAAGAAATTGAGAAACAAATTTGAACACAAGATAGTAAGCATAACACAAGTCAAATAAATATTCAAGATAATTATCTAATTTTCATCAAAATCTGCATATTTGTTTAGACAAGTCTCGAAATCAAGAATTCAAATAGATGCTAAAAGGAGAGGCTTGCTTGATTTTTGGCATTTATAGGCACTTTTTGACTTGTGTTAATGACAAAAAATAAACAACTTTAGATAGTACCAACAATTAACTTTAGATTATGGACAAGTCTCATGTAGCTTTAGCAGCGCATTATTGCTTGGATTATATCTAAATGGATAACACCACCTTCAACGTTTAGAAATACAGTTCCCTATGTACGCGAATTATCCAGCCTCTCAACTTGAGAACTTATCTTTAGCTAAAGATCCAAATCCAGAGGAAGTAGAAACAGAGAGAGACATTATTGAACCTCCACCTTTAGTCCGGACATCTTTATCACCGGCTAATAGTGATGGTGGTATCTATTTAGTTCAGCGTGGCAGTTCTTTAGCGTCTCAGAAATCGGAAGAGTTACAAAAAACCCTGCTAGGACACCGCCATGAACGTCAGTTAGTGATTTTACAGGATTTTCCTGATCCCGACGCTCTTTCTTGTGCCTGGTCATATCAATTAATTGCCCAACAGTATGATATCAAATGTGACATTATTTACGCGGGAACTTTAAGCCATCAGGAAAATATTGCTTTAGTTAAATTAACTAATTTACCCGCTCAACGCTGGACAATGCAAACCCTGAAAAATAAAGATTTGTCATGTTATCACGGTTTCGTGTTAATTGACAACCAGGGAACTACCTCTCAATTATTACCAGCAATCCAACAAGCGGGAATTCCCTTAATAGTGCTAGTAGATCATCATAGCTTGCAGGGGGACATCAAATCCGAATTTATGGATGTTCGTCCTTATGTGCGAGCTACAGCGACAATTTTTACTCAATACTTACAAGCAGGATTATTGACCTTAGATAATAGTATTAACCAGCACATTAAATGTGCTACAGCTTTAATGCACGGGTTAAGATCGGATACAAATAGGTTAATGCAAGCCCAAGAAGAAGATTTTATGGCTGCTGGGTATTTGAGCAGATTTTATGATGCTCAGTTACTAAATGCTATTTTACAAGCAAATCGTTCTAAGCGTGTAATGGATGTGATTGAGCGATCGCTTAAAAACCGCATTGTTCAAAATAATTTTTCCATAGCTGGTGTTGGTTACTTGCGGTATGATGATCGGGACGCAATTCCCCAAGCCGCTGATTTTCTAGTTACAGAAGAGAATGTTCATACTGCGGTAGTGTATGGAATAGTTCATGATGAAGACGACGAACTAGAAGTAATTATAGGTTCTTTGAGGACGACAAAACTGACCCTAGATCCTGATGAATTTATCAAAGAAGCCTTTGGACAAGATAGCGCCGGGAGATTTTTTGGTGGGGGGAGAACTGGTGCGGGAGGCTTTGAAATTCCCATGGGTTTTTTATCAGGTGGTAATGAAAATTCGGCTTATGCCAAAATGAAATGGGAAGTTTTCGACGCACAAATCAAACAGAAATTATTAAGATTGGTAAATCCGAGAGATAATCCAATTTAGTCTTAAACCGGATTAAAAGACTTGATTAATTTAGGGTTTAGCAGTGCTGAACCCATGCAAATGAATTGGCTTTTGCTGTCTGATAAGCGGGTATAAATTTGGTATAACTTATTATTGCGCGAAGGTGTCATTATTGGTCAAAAGTGTGTTTATGTCAAAGTAAGTGAATCTCAACCATTGGCAGAATACTTATGATGGAAAATACTAAAAGTTTACATGATGAGAAAGTTGAATCTTTGATCAAAAAGTATCGTGATCAAGGATTTACTGTTATACAAAACCCGAAAGCAGATCAATTACCGTTTGATTTGGATAATTATCAACCCGATATTCTGGCTACTAAGAATGAAAATGAATGCGGTTTAATAGGTTTAATAATTGAAGTAAAAACCAGCATTACTCCAGTTTCAGTTGAGCGTTTACAATCTGTTGCAGAAGAAGTGAGTAAACATCCAGGCTGGCGTTTTTTATTAGTGACACTTGAAGATATGGAAGCAGAATCATTACCAGGAACTTGTGAAGAACTGCCATCCTGGGAAGAACTAATTAACTATTTTAGTCAAGTTAGCAAGCTGATTGAAAATAATAATATTGAACCTGCTTTTCTTTTTCTTTGGAGTCTTTTTGAGGGAGCATTAAGAAAAAGAGCAGTTGATGTATCAATTCCTGTTGAACGTTTACCAGCCATAAAATTAATAAAATCAATGTACTCTTTGGGAGAGTTATCAATTTCTGAATTTGATATTATTCAAGCTTGTCTTGAACAGCGCAACCGACTGGCTCACGGATACATTCAAAAGCTAGATTCGGAGGTTTTACATAAGCTTGTAACGTTGGTTGTTAAGTTATTGATAGAATGGACTTCTAATATATCTGAAACTGAAAAAATAGCAGTTATACAGGTTTCCAGGCTTATGGCTAGTATGACAAAAAATATTCAGGAAAACACAGCACAAAGAAATCAGAAATTTCAAGAAATAGTAGTTTCTGAGTTACATAATCACCCAAAAGAAAAAGAAATATTGGCAAAGATCAAGCACGCAGTGGAAAAAGGAGAAGGAGGAACTAATTTTTTCAATGAACTTCAACACTTATCTGATGAGTATTACGATACTTCTACTGAATCTAAAAATCAACAGGTAAACAAAAATGAAACAGTTTTAGATGATAACGCACAAATAGCACTTGATGTTTTACCAACTCAAGAGAAAGAAAAGATTAGTTATGCTATTAGTTGTCTAGAAAACTTTCCTGATTGTTCAGAAATTGAAGTTTCTAAACTAAATTCAAGTTCAGATAATGATTTTATTGCCAAGGTAGGCACATATCGAATCATTTTTGAATTTCAATCTAAAAAAGTAACTATTATTGATATAGTGAATTACAAACGGATTGAAATGTTATATGGATTATTAGAAAAGGCTAAAGTATGAGAGGTCTAGATTTTTGTGATATAGATATTAAACAGTGTTTGATTGAACTTGAGGAATTTGAAAATCTACTGCGTGATAATAAGGAATTAAATGAACGGAAGGATATACTTCCTTTTTTCAAAGAGAGACAACATTTATCTGCCTGTATTGGATGGTACGCTCCTGATAACTCTTGCAACCAGATCAAACATGAATTTACATTATTTGGAGATTTTAGAGCCGATTTAGTTGTTGGTGATTCTGTAAATAATATTTACTGTTTCATTGAATTTGAAGATGCTAGAAAAGATAGTATTTTTGTAAACAAAAAAGGAAAAACTACATCAGATTGGTCGTCTAGATTTGAAAATGGATTTAGTCAAATCATTGATTGGTTTTGGAAACTTGATGATTTTAAGAATACTGGTCAATTTCGTTCTATTTTTGGAAGTGAGAATATAGAATATCAAGGTATTCTTGTTATAGGTAGAGATGAATTTCTTAGCGAGGTTGAAAAAACTAGATTGAAATGGTATTTAAATAGAGTTGTAGTAGACTCACGCAAAGTAATTTGTAAAACATTTGATCAATTAGCTAGAGATACAAGAAATAGACTTTCACGGTATCCAAAGATTTTATCAAATTACTAATTTGACCCTCTTGTTTGCGCTTTTTCGCAAAATAAAAAATCATATAAAAACACCCAACTGAAAAAATGGAACTATACTTAATCCGTCATGGTATCGCCGAAGAACATCAACCAGGACTAAAAGATGAAAAACGACAACTCACCCCGGAAGGAAGGGAAAAAACCGAGAAAATAGCCCAGAGATTAGTCAAACTCGGTTTTAATTTTGATTTAATACTCACCAGTCCCCTAGTTCGCGCTTATCAAACAGCAGAAATACTCATTGCTGCTGGTCTGAGTTCCCAGTTAGAAGCATCTGATCATCTTAGCTTTGAGGGTGATATTCAAAATTGGTGGCAAGAATGGCTCAAACCCAGGAATTATCCCCAGAAAACCAAACTAGCATTAGTAGGCCATGAGCCTAGTTTAAGCCATTGGGCAGAAATTCTCCTTTGGGGAGAAGCAAAAGAGAGCATTATCCTCAAAAAAGCAGGTATGATAGGAATAAAACTACCAGATAATGGTTCTCCCTTGGGTCGTAGTCAAATGTTCTGGTTGACACAGCCCAAGTACCTGCTGTAAGAGTTATTCGATATAAACGCATCGAATAGTTGTAATATCGGCAACTCTTGTAGTGAAAACAGTCTCTGGTGAGTTAACGTGAGCAGATATTTTACAAAGTAAATGGTGTTGCCATGACGGTATGCGAATACAAGCCTGGTTTAGAAGGTATTCCCGCAGCCCAATCGAGTATAAGTCATGTAGATGGGCAGAAAGGAATTCTAGAATATCGTGGTATTAGGATTGAGGAATTAGCCGAAAAAAGTACATTCCTAGAAACTGCATATCTTTTAATCTGGGGTGAGTTACCAACCAAAGAAGAACTAAAAGCATTTGAACATGAAGTTCTTTTCCACAGACGCATCAAGTACCGTATTCGAGACATGATGAAATGCTTTCCTGAAAGCGGTCATCCTATGGATGCTCTTCAAGCTTCGGCTGCTGCTTTAGGTTTATTCTATTCTCGTCGTGACTTACATAATCCGGTCTATATTCGTAACTCCGCTGTCCGGTTAATAGCGACTATTCCCACAATGGTAGCAGCCTTCCAGTTAATGCGGGAAGGTAACGACCCCGTTAAACCCAGGGATGACTTAGACTATGCTGCTAACTTCCTGTATATGCTGAATGAGAAAGAACCTGATCCTTTAGCAGCCAAGATATTTGATGTTTGTTTAATTCTTCATGTTGAGCATACAATGAATGCCTCTACATTTAGTGCTAGGGTAACGGCTTCTACCCTGACAGATCCCTATGCTGTAGTTGCTAGTGCCGTAGGTACTTTAGGCGGACCCTTGCATGGGGGAGCGAATGAAGAAGTAATTCAGATGCTAGAAAACATTGGTTCTGTAGAGAATGTTCGTCCTTACGTAGATGATCTTCTCCGACGCAAAGCCAAAATCATGGGTTTTGGACATCGTGTGTACAAAGTCAAAGATCCCCGCGCTACAATCTTACAAAGCTTGGCAGAGCAGTTGTTTGAGAAATTCGGGTATGACGAATATTATGAAATTGCCGTAGAAATGGAAAGGGTAGTTTCCGAAAAATTGGGTGACAGAGGGATTTATCCTAATGTTGACTTTTATTCCGGTTTAGTGTATAGGAAAATGGGGATTCCTACAGACTTATTTACACCAGTATTTGCGATCGCTCGTGTAGCAGGTTGGTTAGCACACTGGAAAGAACAACTGGTAGAAAACCGGATTTTCCGTCCTACCCAAGTTTACAATGGTCTTCATGAAGTCTCTTACACTCCCATAGACCAACGTTAAGTGATAAACAACTCAACTCTAGATTTTGGATTTTGAATTTATGCCCTTCAGTGGACAGATTGATAAATGTCACATCTTCTATTGGGGCTTATGATCCAAAATTA
Organism: Dolichospermum sp. FACHB-1250; assembly: GCF_014696335.1. Classification (NCBI taxonomy): domain Bacteria; kingdom Bacillati; phylum Cyanobacteriota; class Cyanophyceae; order Nostocales; family Aphanizomenonaceae; genus Dolichospermum; species Dolichospermum sp. FACHB-1250. The sequence goes on along the minus strand of NZ_JACJPZ010000041.1, from coordinate 12,924 downwards.
CAAATCCGGCTGACAACAGTAGGCTGTTGCAGAAAATCAGACAATTTAGATACAATCGACGTTACCAGAGTGGAAACGGCTATTTGTGTCTCACTGCTGAATGGGTAAACTTTTGCCCATTTCTCCACTGATAAATTATCAATTACCAATCTTAACCATAGAGAAAAGTTGTCTCTTGGGTCTGATGGTAAAAACCATCCAAGGATATACTAAACTCATGAGTTGGTGCAGGGGCTTTCCTGCCGTTCGCCCGTACATTGAACTTCAATCGGGCATCCAAATCTCCCAGGGATAATTACTAAAGCTGAAGGACAAAAGATGAAAATGGGAAACTTAGATCCCATTATTCATAGTTCATCAGGAAGTTGACTTACAAGAGCAGCAAACATGAATCCAGGAATTGACCTTCAAGGAACTTTTATTCAATCTGTTAAGGACTTAGGCGTACCCCCAGGGGCGGCCAAAGCCCTATGGATGCCATTACCAATGGTATTGATGCTCATTGGGGCTACAGTAGGCGTACTAGTTGCGACCTGGCTAGAACGGAAAATTTCAGCGGCGGCACAGCAGCGTATAGGACCAGAATATCAAGGTCCTTTTGGATTGCTGGTTCCTGTAGCGGATGGTCTGAAGCTGGTATTTAAAGAAGATATCATCCCCGCTAAGGCAGATCCTTGGCTATTTACCCTTGGACCTGTTCTTGTCGTTTTACCAGTATTTCTGTCGTATTTAATCGTACCATTCGGACAGAATATCATCATTACTAATGTGGGCATGGGGGTATTTTTGTGGATTGCATTATCCAGTATTCAGCCCATTGGTTTATTAATGGCAGGTTATGCCAGTAATAATAAATATGCCCTATTGGGAGGTTTACGGGCAGCAGCGCAGTCCATAAGTTATGAAATTCCCCTAGCACTGAGTGTACTAGCGATCGCTATGATGTCCAATAGTCTCAGTACCGTTGACATCGTGAACCAACAATCTAATTTTGGGGTTTTCGGCTGGAATATTTGGCGACAACCATTAGGCTTCATCATTTTTTGGATAGCCGCCCTAGCAGAATGTGAACGCTTACCCTTTGACTTACCAGAAGCAGAAGAAGAACTAGTAGCAGGGTATCAGACCGAATATTCAGGGATGAAATTCGCGCTTTTTTACCTGAGTTCCTACATTAATCTTGTACTTTCTGCCTTACTAGTAGCAATTTTGTACCTTGGTGGTTGGCATTGTCCCATACCCCTGGATATGATTACCGGGTGGTTAGGAGTCAGTGAAAGTGATCCTATCATCCAAGTGGTTACAGCGGTGATAGGAATTACCATGACCGTAATTAAAGCTTACCTACTAGTATTTCTTGCCATTCTTATTCGTTGGACAGTACCACGGGTAAGGATTGACCAATTGCTAGATTTAGGATGGAAATTCCTTTTACCAGTAGGCTTGGTAAATCTGCTCTTAACAGCAGCCTTTAAACTAGCTTTTCCCTTCGCATTCGGTGGGTAAGGCATTTTAGATTTTAGATTCTGGACTGAATCTGAAATCTAAAATCCAAAATTGTAAAGAGAGAGACACACAATGCTCAATTTCCTCAAACAAGTTGGTGATTACGCCAAAGAAGCCGTACAAGCAGGTCGTTATATTGGTCAAGGATTATCTGTTACTTTTGACCACATGAGACGGCGACCTGTTACCGTCCAATATCCCTACGAAAAATTGATTCCCGGTGAAAGATTTCGCGGTCGCATTCACTATGAATTTGACAAGTGTATTGCTTGTGAAGTCTGTGTGCGTGTATGTCCTATCAACCTCCCTGTAGTTGACTGGGAAATGGACAAAGTAGCCAAAAAGAAAAAGCTCAAACACTACAGTATTGATTTTGGAGTTTGTATCTTCTGCGGTAACTGTGTGGAATACTGTCCCACTAACTGTTTATCCATGACAGAAGAATATGAATTAGCCACTTACGATCGCCATGAACTGAACTACGATAGCGTAGCCTTGGGACGTTTACCGTATAAAGTTACAAACGATCCAATGGTGACACCATTACGGGAACTTGCTTACCTACCTAAAGGTGTAATGGACCCCCACGGAGTACCAGAGGAAGCTCCCCGTGCTGGTTCTCGTCCAGAAGACCTAGTAGAAAGTGGTAATCAGTAATAGGTAATGGGTAATGGGTAATCAAAATTTTTCCAATTACCAATTACCAATCACCAATCACCAATTACTACTCAATATTTATTAAACATCAATAAGGATAGAAAACAGTGAATCTAGCAGAGGGAGTACAGTCTGTATCACTTGGCATTCTTGGTGTAATGATGATTGGAGCAGCACTAGGTGTAGTGCTATTCTCTAACATCGTTTATTCCGCTTTTTTGCTGGGAGGTGTATTCATCAGCATTGCGGGGATGTACCTATTGCTAAATGGTGACTTTGTCGCATCAGCCCAAATATTAATTTATGTTGGTGCAATTAACGTTTTAATTCTGTTTGCCATTATGTTGGTAAACAAAAGACAGGATTTTTCACCATTACCTAGTGCAGGATTACGAAAAATATTTACAGCTATAGTCAGTTTTGGACTATTTGCTCTTTTAAGCACAATGGTAGTAGCCACACCTTGGGCTAACTCAAGCAACGGGAAAGTCAGTCAAAATTCCATCGTAGTCATTGGTGAGCATTTCTTTAGCGACTTTTTGCTACCTTTTGAATTAGCTTCCGTCCTCTTGCTCATAGCCATGGTAGGAGCGATTATTTTGGCACGAAGAGAATATCTACCCGACCAATTACCAACCTCTGACCTACCACAAACAATTTTAACCCTCCCAGAGCGCCCCAAAGAACTCATATCCACTGGTAGCAGTTCTAATAATTGACAATTGACCACCGACAACCGACAATCATGCAACTTCAATACTTCTTATTACTAGCAGCGGCTTTGTTCTGCATTGGGATTTATGGTTTAATTACCAGTCGCAACGCAGTTCGGGTACTCATGTCAATTGAGTTATTGCTAAATGCCGTTAATCTGAATTTAATGGCATTTTCCAACTTCCTTGATTCAACCTTAATTAAAGGCCAGGTGTTCACAGTTTTTGTGATTACCGTGGCTGCTGCTGAAGCAGCGGTAGGTTTGGCGATTGTTTTAACTATTTATCGTAACCGTGATACCGTTGACATGGAGCAGTTTAATCTCCTGAAGTGGTAATAGCGCGTGCAACTCAAGCAGGTAATCATTGCTTATAAAGCACGAGATCCCCAGAGTAAACGCTGGGCCGAACTCTGTGCTAAACAACTAGAAAATCGTCATTGCCAAGTATTGATGGGACCTAGTGGGCCAAAAGATAACCCCTATCCGGTTTTTTTGGCCTCTGCTAATCAATCAATCGATCTGGCCTTGGTACTTGGTGGTGATGGTACTGTTTTAACCAGTGCTAGGCATTTAGCCCCCGCTGGTATTCCCATTCTCGGAGTCAATGTAGGTGGCCATTTGGGGTTTTTAACGGAGTCAGTAGATGAATTTCAAGATCCAGAAGTAGTTTGGGAACGTCTGTTAGAAGATCGTTATGCTATCCAACGACGCATGATGTTACAAGCAGCGGTATATGAAGGGACTGGTTCTAATTTAGAACCAGTTACCGAGAGTTACTTAGCTCTAAATGAGTTTTGTGTCAAACCCGCTTCTGCTGACAGAATGATTACCTCAATTCTGGAAATGGAAATTGATGGTGAGATAGTTGATCAATATGTGGGAGATGGTTTAATTATCTCCACTCCCACAGGTTCTACTGGTTACACTGTTTCTGCCAGTGGACCAATTATCCATGATGGTATGGAAACAATTACCATCACTCCCATTTGTCCTATGAGTCTTTCTAGTCGTCCTCTTGTCTTACCTCCTGGTTCTGTGGTCAGTATTTGGCCTTTGGGAGATTATGATTTAAGTACCAAACTATGGATGGATGGCGTGTTATCTACCTCTATTTGGCCGGGACACCGTGTGGATGTCCGAATGGCTGATTGTCGTGCTAAGTTTATTGTCTTACGGGCAAATAATTCCTATTATCAAACATTGCGGGAAAAGTTACTTTGGGCTGGTACAAGGGTTCGCTACAACAATAATCACCGGAATTGATTTTTATGTTTATTTTCTAAACTTTCACCCCGTCACGCTCGTAATTCTCAATCAATTTTCGCCCCCAATTGCAATTTATTTGGGGGTTTTTTATGTCTACTCTTACTGGCAATTTAAAGTATGAACTATAGCAGGAGTCAGAATTTACCGAATCAGAACTCAGAAGTTAAAAGTAGTTGTCAACGAAGTTTCATTAACACCTAATAACTCTCTTTTGTAAGTTTTTATAATTAGGTGTATTAATTCAATTTAATATGGTCTCGATCTTCAACTCTTTGCTTTTCACCAGATATACTCCAAGAATCACCATTCTAATCACCATAAACATAGACATAGCCAACCACAACATATGGTTATTGTGATAAAACCATGTTAACATAGCTAGAGGGATAAATCCCGCCAAGGTACTAATTAAGAAAGTATTGCGGAGAACAACCCCTTCGGCTAGACCCGTAAAGTATCCCTCCAGAACTAAACAAATTGAGGCACACCCCAGAACCACTAATAACCAAGGAACATAGGTCTTAATTAGCTCTATGATTTCGCTGTGGTTGGTTAACAAACCAAATATGGTTTGTGGAGAAAGGACACAAAGACCAGCACAGGTAAGTCCTATTGAAAGACTAGTTCCTATTGCTATTTGCAATAAAGGCAAATACTTATGAGTTGTCTGTTCACCTTTAAATGTTCCAGTTAAAGCAGCGGTAGAAAGTCCTACACCATGAAAAATATCTATAGTCAGCAGTAACACCTGTAAAAGTAAGGCATTGCAGGCAAATATCATTGTATCCATTGTTGCGCTCAGACTGGAAAAAATGACGTAGGTGAATGCAATAGTTAAAGACCTCACAAACAGATTTCCATTCAACCGAACAATGGATTTGAAACCTGACGATTCCAAAATCTGCCCCTTTAATGCTGCTACCTCTTTTAAAGGTATATCACGGAGTATGAAAATTAACCCCGCCAACGACATTAAATATTGGCTAATTCCAGCAGACATTCCTGCTCCGGTACTTGCCCAGTGCCACTGGTTAATATAGAGGTAGTCTTGCAGTATATTAACAACATTGTAAACAATGGTCATTAGCAATACCCTACCACTTTTTTCCTGTCCAATAAACCAGCCAACTAGTACATAGTTGAGTAAAACTGCTGGTGCGCCCCAAATACGGGCATTAAAGTAGGCAAGACCAGCATCCTTGACCTCTGGAGAAGTAGTAAACAGTGCAAACCCCAATTTCCCTAAGGGTTCATGTATAACCAGAATGAGTATCCCTAAACCTAAAGCGATCGCGCTATTCCGTATTCCTACTAGTAACATAGCCTCTCGGTCATCTTCACCAACAGCTATTGCTGTCATGCCTGTAGTTACTAAACGTAAAAAATTTAAACTAAAGTATATATAATCAAAAAGAATTGCACCCAGAGAAGCACCTGCAAAATAGCGGATATCTGTCAAATGACCTAGAAAAACTGTACTGGTAAAACCAGCTAACGGTATAATAGTACAAGATAAAATATTAGTAAGGGTAATTAGATAAAAGCGAGAGATAAATTGATATTTACCTGACAAGGGGAATAATAGCATCGTATAAAAAGCCTGATTTGAAGAGGTTTTGCCCTACAGAAAATTTCATAAATAACCACAAATATGAAATTATATGATTACGATTCTTTGACTACAGCAGAGTTTTGCAGTTAAATCCTATTTAAGGATAGCCTAGCGGTAAATTTAAATCTTTATCTCATGTTATGTGCAATATGCTGTATTCACTGCTACTGCAACTAACTTAACAAGCCGCTTTTTCTAAATCCCTCAGCAGTATATGCTTCTTCAAAAACACCGCTGTTCTCCAAGCATTTTAAAGTTGCACTTGCTGCTTTTTTAATACCAAGCATCAGTCTTCTTTGAGGATAGGATTCTTCCACTAATATTTCTATTTCTTTATTTTCTAAACCCAATACTTCCAAATAATATTTTATTGCAGTAATATCAGGTTCTAGAAAAGCGAAAATAATTTCTGGTAAAACCGGACCAATTATAGATTGATCTTGAGGTTTAAGTTGGAACCACAATATATTTAATAAACTAGCAAAGTACACATGGTGACGACTTTCATCCCTAGCGTGATCAAGAATCATTTCCCGCACTGGAGTTACTACATTTTTGTTTTTTGGTATATCTGTAAGAATTGATGTAATCAATGTTTCCGATATAACAGTCCAGAATACCTTAATTATTTCTCGCAAATTACTATCAACAGATGACTGTATATAGTTAAGACGTTTTAAGAGGTTCGGAGTTCCTAAATAAAGAGAAGTTATTCCAGTTGCTTTTTCCACTTGTTTTTTCATCTCAACAGAGAATAAAGCATGATAACCTTCATCAATGTAAATTTTATAGGCATCAAATCTCCTTTCCTGAGAAATTTCCATACCTATCTGATCATGGGCTATTCTAGAAACTACCGGATTGACTATTTGATGTTCTAAAACTTCGGTGAAGTCCAAGTAACTATATAAACGATGAACAAGTAGTTGTTCTATAAAAGCTTCACCTCGTTTTTGAACAAGAGGATGTGAAACTATAGGAAACAAATCTGGAGGGAAAAACACTTTCCCCTCAAGTTGATCTTTTTGGATGACTCTGTGAGGTTTAATCCTTATAGAGGAGTGTTCATGCCAACTATCAAATGCACTATGATAGTTATCAGTCTTCTTGTCAACACATTCTGGAAAAAGCATATATTTATTACAAGTAACTCACCATTAATTTGTTTCAATTTGTACCAAGGAAGCTAGTTCTTCTAAAACCTTTTCAATGTCTCCCTCAGATCCACACTCAGCGATTACATAACCAACTGCGTATTCATTAGTTTTATCTATGGGAAGAAATACTTCATCGTTAACTTTCTTTAGTTGTATTACGGTTTTTGTATTAGGATGATTCCTAACTTTTTCAAAACCTTGTATACTGGTTAAGCGGCCAGGCTTGGGTGGTAAAAATGCCCGAATCCCAGACTGCCTGAAATCATTATTGATGAAATCCCTTTGTGTAAAAGGATTACGTCCTTGAACAACCTGTAGCAACAAGTCATAAGGATGCAGTTGAGATGATGAAGATAATGGAATTAGATGTGAGTTAATACATTCTCCTCCTAGCCGTCCGCCGATTTCTAAAATTCTCAGACCATGATCAGTTACCATTAAATCTATATGAAACCCGCACCAGTTTATTCCCATTAGTTGTACTGCTAAATGGGATATTTCTAAAATCTGATTCTGTATATCTTGCGAGAGTTTACTGGGAACTATATTCTCGTATTGAAAGGGAATTTCTCGATTAATTTTTTTATCGGTAATCGCTAATACGTACACCTGATTATCTGCTACGATACCAGCTACGGAATGTTCAGTTCCATTTAAATATTCTTCTAGGAGAAATTCATTTGAAAAATAAGAATAAATTTCGTCTCTACTAGGAGTACAATATTCGATGAACTGTTGAAATATTTTTTCTGCTTCTTCATAGGCAGAGATTTTAAATATTCCCCTACCAAAAGATGCTCCTGAAGGTTTAAGCAGACAAGGGATACCAACCGTCTTCAAACTTTTACTGAAGCTTTCATAGTCATGAATAATAGCGTATTTTGGGTTAACAGAACTTAACTGGTTGAGAACTCGTCTTGTGTTTGCCTTATTACGGACATTGAGAACAGCTTCAGGTGTAGTTGATGCTAAACCAAGAGTTTTTCCTATCCTAGAAGCTAGTTCGACTGATATATCCCCCCAAGCAACTACTCCTCTCACTTGAATATTGTGAGAAAGGAGATTACTAATTATGATTTCTTCCGCGATATCAAATTGTCCAAGAGGTACTTGTATAAGATGGTCTATATTGTAATTTTCGTATGGTTTTAAGGAAGGTGCTGCTATAACTATCTTAAGTCCTGCATTTCTAGCAGATTTTATTTCCTCCTCTCTTTCTGGCGGGAAAGAACGTGTGTCCAGATATAAAATAAAATTATTTTCTCGGTTTTCCATAGTTTACAGTCACTATTTAGCTAATTGTTTTGTAATTGAGATCACTTAGAGGGTGTTTGAAAAGTCGGTGAGTGAGTAAAAAAGCTAATTACTCTGGTACTTTCTTAATCTTCATTTGGATTAGGATTCCCAGGGTTCAAAAGTATTTGTAAGCTAGTACAGCACAGCGCAAATAAACTAAGGGCTTTAAATTTATTAAAGGATCACACTGTATTCATGTTATTTGCATACTGTGCTGTATCCTCTATTTTGAATCCTGCTTTGCTATACTAGCTTTTATTAACTTCTAGTCTTTATTTAGTGTTAGGATCTTTTGTCGCAAAAATCATCCTTTCACGTTTAATTTGATCTTCTGTCCATTTATCAAAATTAATAAAATCTTCGTAAGCAGCACCGACAATTGGCACAAGAACAGGTGAAGTAGTGTCCCTGAATTTATCCATTTCAAATAGTTTAAAACCTGAATCTAAAAGAATATCCAGTATTTCTTTATAGGAATAGTCCACTAACAAATGAGCAGCATGAATTTCAATGAAAAGATATTTAACAGCTTCTTTGAGTGCAGTCTTCATCCCATATAGAACTTTTCCTTCAGCCCCATGGACATCAATCTTGACTATTTCTGGTCTAATATCCTCTTGATTATTCAATTCATCGAAGGTTATAGCCTTAATTGTTTCAGTCTCCAGTTGTCCTGCAAATTTCATCGTTCTGTTATGAAAGAGAACTTCTTTTGTTTCATCAGAAAGAGCTACATCGTAAATTTCAGCTTTAACGTCGTTAATTTGAAGATTTTCCCTCAATACTTTCAGGTGTTTAACCCCGGGTTCAAAGGAATATACTCGACTATCAGGACTTATCTTACTAACATAAACTGTGTAGTAACCATAATGCGCTCCCACATCCAGAAAAGAGAGGGTTTCCTTTTCTAGGATTTGTTTTAGATACTGGGTAACAGCAGGTTCATAGTCCACTCCCTCAGTAGTTTCTTTTGATACGCTACTGTCAGGGTCTAGAAGTTGAAATCTAGCTCCATTAACTGTGTAGGAATCTAGACGTTGATTTTCAACATTAACCATTAGATTTATTCTCCTTTTTGATTTTTTAGTTTAATTCTCTTTAATTGCCACTAAACCAACAAAATTATACCATCTAAAGAATATTTCCATATTGGAAAAACCTGCTTCGCGAAGCAAATCCATATTTTGTTGTAAGGTTAACGGATTTAAAACTCCTCTGAGACTTTTAGATTTCTGTCTAATCATAGAGTCAGTTAATCCCTGTCTTTCCTTAAAATCCCAGTAAAGCTCTAACCAGGGAACTTCAAAAAATGAACTCTCGCATCTGGTTTTTTCTACTAGGACGAAAGCACCGCCTCCTATTATACCATCATAGATTCTTTGCAGTACCTTGAGCCTGTAATTGAAGGGTACAAATTGCATTGTTAAAATACTAGTTACAAAACTAGCATTTTCAAAACATATATTACTACTAATTACATCTTGAAGAAGAAAATTCACATTTGGAGAAGTACATCTAGATCTAGCATTCTCTATCATGGATGGGCTTTCCTCTATCCCAAATAGGTTAATATTTTTTTTTAAAATATGTTGTTGAGATAGCAGTGATAAAGTTGTGCCTGTAGAAGAACCTATGTCGTATATAACACTATTATCTTTGATAAAATACTCGCTAATTTCAACTACCATTCTTTGAATCTCTTCATAAAAAGGCACGCTCTTTACAACATGACTGTCAAAACTTTCACTAACTTGCTGATCAAATCTCCAGTTACCATGACTAGCTAGAATTAAATCGTCAACAGACTCAACTGAATTACTCATATTTTCACAGTTTTATTTTGCTATCTTTACATTGCTACTTAAAGTATTTCTCTTGAGTAAGAGTATCACATCTACTACGACAAGTCAATACTTTAAGAGCAGTAAACCAAAAAGTTTTTTCTCAAGGGTGATGGCTTTACCTTAACGGGTGACAAGGTGGCTAAACAGCTTGTTTCATAAGGGGTAGAGCCTGAAAGCCACGTTGAAAAAAGAGGCGTATGCAGCTTAAGCTTTGTTAAGTTCATAGCTAATTTCTGTGCTAAATTTATATGTAGGGCTTGCTGAAAAAGTGGAAAAAGGCAAAAAAAAATTGACCAGGTAGTTAGGCAAAAGCAAAGATCCGATGCCAATTTTTCTTCAAAGGGTAATTCAAACTTTGCCGGTGCTGTTTCCCGCCCTTGCGCTTTTCTATACATCTTAATACGCCTTTGTGCAAGGGTTTTTACCCATTTTAACTCTTTTTCTTGCACCTTTTTCACTTTCTATCCCCATCAATTCATTTATTTGTCCCGGTTTTATGTTTATTCAGCAAGCCCTACCTAAAAGTGGCTGTAAGGAGATTATACCTTATGAACCAGATTATACCTTCTTGAAACAAAAAAAGTGGGAGATGATAGCAAAGCGCGACCCAGGAATCATCCCCCACCTCAGATGTCACTGATTAAGTAAACTAATTAATCCTTAAACAAGAGAGAAATTACTAGCAGTCAAAGTGGGAACAGTAGCGAGAATAGCAAACTCACCACCAGCACCAAAGCCCGCAGCCGCGCCATTTTCGTTGTAGAAAAGACTACCACTGCTAGAGCTATAAACAATCAGTCCGTTACTAGTACCTACCAAATCATCATCTTCAACCGTAGCAAACTCCTCTGCTAGGCTGAATCCTTGACCGATAACACTGGTAACAGAAGCGAATACAGACTTACCCAACAATATTTGGTCACTACCGATACCAAAGTCTTGGATAGTATCTAGACCTTGACTAGCTACAGTGAATGCAGCATCCCCTGCAAAGCTGAAGACATCATTACCAGCACCACCAATCAGAGTATCATTACCAGCACCACCAATCAGAGTATCATTACCAGCACCACCAGTCAGAGCATCATTACCAGCACCACCAACCAAGCGGTTATCTAAATCATTACCGATAATTCTATCTGCTCCAGCACCAGCAATCACGTTTTCCATGGCATTGGCGGCAGTTAATGTCAGTTTTGAACCATTAGCAACCAGGGTTTGAGTAGTAGTAATGCCTAAATTTAGGCGAATTGCTGCGGTTGTACCAGTGAAGTCAATGGTATCTTGACCACCCACTACTGCCTCTGTAATGATGTCAGTACCGACGCTAGTGGTAATGGAGAACAAATAAGTATCATTTCCTGTACCACCAACCAAACTGTCGTTACCTAAACCACCATTAAGGGTATCATTGCCTAAGCCACCATCAAGGATGTTATTAGCCGTATTACCTGTAATGACGTTATGGGTATCGTTACCTGTACCGTTGATAGCAGTTGTTCCTGTGAGGGTAAGGTTTTCGATATTGCTGAAAGTAGCAAGAGCAAGAGCGACACTGGATTGAATGCCATCTGTACCCTCTCCCTGATTTTCCGTTATGGTGTCAGTTATGCTATCTACAACATAGATATCGTTACCTAAACCACCAATCAAAGTATCAGTACCTAAACCACCATTAAGGGTATCATTGCCTAAACCACCATCAAGGATGTTATTAGCCGTATTACCTGTAATGACGTTATGGGTATCGTTACCTATACCGTTGATAGCAGTTGTTCCTGTAAGAGTGAGGTTTTCGATATTGCTGAAAGTAGCAAGAGCAAGAGCGACACTGGATTGAATGCCATCTGTACCCTCTCCCTGATTTTCCGTTATGGTGTCAGTTATGCTATCTACAACATAGATATCGTTACCTAAACCACCAATCAAAGTATCATTACCTAAACCACCATTAAGGGTATCATTACCTAAACCACCATCAAGGATGTTATTAGCTGTGTTACCTGTAATGGTATTATTCAGGCTGTTTCCAGTACCGTTAATAACGTTTGTTCCTGTGAGGGTGAGGTTTTCGATATTGCTTAAGGTAGCAAGAGTAAAGGTGTCACTGGATTGAATGCCATCTGTACCCTCTCCCTGATTTTCCGTTATGGTGTCAGTTATGCTATCTACAACATAGATATCGTTACCTAAACCACCAATCAAAGTATCAGTACCTAAACCACCATTAAGGGTATCATTACCTAAACCACCATCAAGAATGTTATTAGCCGTGTTACCTGTAATGGTATTATTCAGGCTGTTTCCAGTACCGTTAATAACGTTTGTTCCTGTGAGGGTGAGGTTTTCGATATTGCTTAAGGTAGCAAGAGTAAAGGTTTCACTGGATTGAATTCTATCTGTACCCTCTCCCTGATTTTCCGTTATGGTGTCAGTTGTGCTATCTACAACATAGATATCGTTACCTAAACCACCAATCAAAGTATCAGTACCTAAACCACCATTAAGGGTATCATTACCTAAACCACCATCAAGAATGTTATTAGCCGTGTTACCTGTAATGGTATTATTCAGGCTGTTTCCAGTACCGTTAATAACGTTTGTTCCTGTGAGGGTGAGGTTTTCGATATTGCTTAAGGTAGCAAGAGTAAAGGTTTCACTGGATTGAATTCTATCTGTACCCTCTCCCTGATTTTCCGTTATGGTGTCAGTTGTGCTATCTACAACATAGATATCGTTACCTAAACCACCAATCAAAGTATCAGTACCTAAACCACCATTAAGGGTATCATTACCTAAACCACCATCAAGAATGTTATTAGCCGTGTTACCTGTAATGGTATTATTCAGGCTGTTTCCAGTACCGTTAAT
>NZ_JACJPZ010000040.1:0-46533 GCF_014696335.1 Dolichospermum sp. FACHB-1250 | reverse complement strand
GAAATAGTTGATAAAGTTATTTCTGTTGCTCTCGATTTGATGAATCCTCAACATTTAAAAAATTGGTTCACTAATTGTTGTTACTGTACCTCATAACACCGGGAAGTGCTGTAAAATAGTGATGTATAGCAGTTTCCGATATTATGAAGTACAGATATTAATAATAAAACTCTTGTGGTGCGGGCATCTTGCCCGCCAAAAGTGTACCTCACCCTTATATTAATCCGCTGTAATGGTAATTTATATTCATGTTATGACTAATTCATAAGTTAAAGTTATAGATTTTCTATTTTAAATAAGTTTTTTTGAAAAAAATTTTTTATTTTTAGGGTTCGTGTCGCTTTCGGCGTGTTATTATAGTCATATAAATATAATGGAGTGTAAGCAAAATTTTTATTGAAGGACGCATTCCCATTATTAGGATATCATGCCGCGCGGCACAAGTCAATCGGTTAAGACCAAAAAAAAGAAATTTTTTTTAAAATTTTTAGAATTTTTTTGAGAATTTTTTAATTTTTTCAAATTTTTCGGGAAACTCGAACCACTCACCATCAAGTTTCAGATAACAAAATTATAACACAAATAAGCATCCTGTCAATCCTGATTTAGACAAATAAAATATTAGCTCCCCAACCTCTGTAACCATTAATATATGGGATATATATAAGTTAAAGTTATAGATTTTCTATTTTAAATAAGTTTTTTTGAGAAAAATTTTTTATTTTTAGGGTTCGTGTCGCTTTCGGCGTGTTATTATAGTCATATAAATATAATGGAGTGTAAGCAAAATTTTTATCGAGGGACACATTCCCATTATCAGAATATCATGCCGCGCAGCGCAAGTCAATCGGTTAAGACCAAAAAAAAGAAATTTTTTTTAAAATTTTTAGAATTTTTTTGAGAATTGTTTAATTTTTTAAAATTTTCGGGAAACTCGAACCGCTGACCATCAAGTTTCAGATAAAAGAATTATAACACAAATAAGCATCCTGTCAATCCTGAAATCCTGTCAATCCTGATATAGCTAAGGCCACGCTTCGCTATCAGACATTCTACTATATTTCCACATATTGCCAATATTTACTTTCTCCTATTTCTCGACACATTAAAATCCCAAACCATTCTAATCTCTCCAGATTTTCGGTAATAGTATTTTTATATTTTCCACCATTTTTAAATTGAGCAGCAATTTGTTCCACTGTCCACTCGTTGGTATTGGTGCGAAGTAAATCGCGGATAGTTGCAAGTTGGTCTTTTGGTTGTTTGGGAAAAGTTTTTTGTTCTGTGGGAATAATCACAGTTTCTTCTGTTTCCATAACTTCCGTTAGTAGTTGTTGGGTAACTTCATTTGGTGCTTGATATTCGGGACGCAACCAGCGAATTATTCCGTTACGTTCTTCTTCTGCACGTTCAGCATTGAGCGCGACTAATCTTGATAAAATTATTTCCTCAATTTCGGCCTTTGTTTTTTGATTATCTTTTAAATCTTGCCATTCATAAGCATCAAAAACAGCGTGATCTAATTCATCATGAATTTGTTTGAGGGTGGAAACTAAGGCTTTATTATTATATGTTTTATCTGCTTCGGTAAATGTTTCTCCTTTGCGGAGTTTTTCTAGCAGGTTATACATTCCCGTAATTGTGATTTCAGGATGTTGTGTTTGTACTCGTTTACGGTGGGAGTCTAATTTTTCTCCTAATTCTCGGATTTTCTGTTTTTGTTCTGGTGTAGGATTTGGAAAAGGGAAAGGATCAAAACAAACAGTTTTATTATAACATGGTGTATTTCCTCCTAAATTTCCACCTGCTGCTAATGCCCAAATTTTATGAAAATGACTTGATAAAATCCCTAAAAAGTAAGCATCATCAAGAGAAAATATGATAAGCCTATTATCAGGAATTACACTTTTATCAAGCATAAAAAATACATGATGTTTTGAAGTTTCAACAGTTACAATAAATTTGTTGATTGCTCTTATTGAATCTCTTAAAGTAGCTCTTGGCTCTCCAAATATCCACCAATTTTTTCGATATGATCCTCGATTATTTTGATCTCTTTCTGGTTTAACTCGTTCATAAACCCATTGATATGCTTTTGGATATTGCTCTCTAACTATATTTTCTGAAAGACCAAATAAATCAATTACAAGTGCATTTCTAGAAATGTGTAATAAGTCTCGTCCATTTAGATAAGGATGAACAATTTCTGTTTCTATATTTAAAGTTTGTGCATGAGTTAGCTCAAATCCTTTACCAATAAGTTGAACACCTCGACAGCATAGTTTTTTATTACTAATAAGTGGCCGAGTTCGTGTGAAATCAACTCCAACACATAGATTACTAAAAATTGTGTTAGCATTGCAAAACTCAATCTTAATATTATCAGCTTGATCTTCTGGGGTTAATGCCTCATTTTCAAATATTATACTACCTAACTGGGGTATTCGTTGATTTTTTGAATCATTTAACTCTACTCCAGTCATTGCAATTCTAACTGCTGCACCTCCATCAACCCAAGGATGATCAGAAATTGCAAAAATTAAACGAATGGAGTTTTTTTGATTCTGATGAAAATCAATCACCTTTCTTTGAAACGTTTGACTAATACTATTAGTTGTAATTAATCCAAATCTTCGTAAATTACCCGTTCTAACTAAATCAGCCGCTTTATGCCACCAATACATAACAAAATCTACAGTATCAGGTACATCTTTATAGACTTGTCGTACTGCTTCTGTATACCCGTCTCCTAGAGCTTCACGCATCCGATAATTACCAATAAAAGGAGGATTAGAAACAATATAATCTGCATTTGGCCATATAGCAGGACGAGGATGAAGATAACGATAAATAGGAACTTGATCACTCGGATCTGGAACATCTTCCCCCGTCACAGGATGCTTGATCATTTTTCCACCCCAGCGCGTTTTTACCTGACCCGTTTTAGGATCAATATCTAACTCCTTCCC
The DNA here is from genome assembly GCF_014696335.1 of Dolichospermum sp. FACHB-1250. Classification (NCBI taxonomy): domain Bacteria; kingdom Bacillati; phylum Cyanobacteriota; class Cyanophyceae; order Nostocales; family Aphanizomenonaceae; genus Dolichospermum; species Dolichospermum sp. FACHB-1250. The sequence goes on along the minus strand of NZ_JACJPZ010000040.1, from coordinate 43,564 downwards.
ATCATAATCTAACACCGCATCACGATGTTCAACATTATGAAAATCCTGTAAAATCGGTTCTGGTGGTGGTGTACTTCCATAGCGTTTAAAATGCCATTGTAAATAACCAATCCAAATTACTAACTCTGCAATAGCAGCCGCTCTAGGATTAATTTCAATCCCTAAAAATTGCGACGGATTTACCTGTTTTCTTCCTGCTAAACGCGGATCAAATTCCTCTAATAAATTCGTTGTTACCTCTCCCAAAACATCCAGTAACCGCGTCTGTACTTCTTGCTCCAATGTCTTTAATAAATCTAATGTTACATACAAGAAATTACCCGAACCACAAGCCGGGTCAAGAATACGAATTTGTTGTAACTTCTCTAAAAATCCCCGAATCTCATGTTCAGCTTTTTCTATTTGTGTCTTTGTCGGTTTTTGCTGTGTTTCTTTCAGAGTTAAAAAGCGATTAACCTCCGATTCCACTAATAACCATTCTGACCGCAAAGGTTCTATGACTACGGGACGCACTAACCGCTCAACATAGGATCGGGGTGTGTAATGCGCTCCTAAACTTTTCCGTTCTTTACTATCTAAAGCTCGTTCTAATAAAGTCCCAAAAATCGCCGGTTCTACCTCAGTCCAATCTTTATTTGCAGCTTCATACAGCACTTCTAACTGTTCTTTGGGTAAATCAAAAGCTGTTGCATGAGCAAAAAAGCTGCCGTTAAATTGGGGAATTTCATCAAAGTTAAATTCTCCCCCAGTATTCATCACTTTCCACAGTCTTTCAATCTGGGTTTTAAATGTCTTGGGTTCAACCAACCAACGTTCTTTTAATGCTTTAGTAAAAACTTCTCCTGGCAATAATTTCACATCTTCTGCAAACATGGTAAAAATGCAGCGCATGAGAAAATTTGCCACTTCTTTCGGTTCGTGTCCTTGTTGTTCTAACCACCGCGCTAATTTAGCTAAGGTATCCGCTACTTCTCTTGTTACCCGCGCTCGATATTTTTCCGGGTTTAAACTTTGCGGATCATTAAATATCGCAACAAAGCGATTAAATACTTTCTCATGTAAAAGCTGATCAAGATCAATTTTTTCCCGCGCTCCATAACCACCATAGTTACCACTAAAACTCATCCAAATTTCCAAATGTGAACCAATATCACAGGTAATTAAAAAGGGAGGTTTACTAGGTAGAAAAGGTGTATAGCTTTGTGCTTGATAAAAGGCCTTTTCCATGGCTATATCGTAGGTTTTTGTCCCTCGTTTGGCTGTACCCCGTTTATTTGCGTTTCCCCCTTGTTTGGCTTCAATTAAAAAATGTCCTTCTTTATAGAAGTCTGCAAAGTTGGTCGTAACTCCATCTTTGTTAAAAATTTTGATATCTTTATCAAAACAATAGCGATCGCCTGCTATACTGCCTTTAGGTGATGGACGCTCTACCCCCAGAGCATCACAAAGTTCTAAAAAGAAACCCTGATAATTTGCTCTCTCGTTCCCCTGAGAACCTTTCCACTTTTGCAGAAATATTTCTACCCGTTGACAATCTTCACTTTTCATGGCCAACTAGAATATTGAATATTAATTATTTATTTTCAGATATTTTCCGACTCAGAATTTACAATATCTACCAAAAAACTGAACTTTTACACAACTCATAAGTTTTATTTATCTAAATACAATTTTAAATAAGTTTTTTTGAAAAAAATTTTTTATTTTTAGGGTTCGGGTTGCTTTCGGCGTGGTATTATAGTCATATAAATATAATGGAGTGTGAGCAAAATTTTTATTGAGGGACGCATTCCCATTATCACAATATCACGCCCACGGGGGAAAGTCAACTACCCCGACAAAAAAAGAAAATATTTTACAAAATTTTAAACTTTGAAATAGTGAGAATCAAAGCTGTATTTTCTTCCTAACTCCGTGTCCTCTGTGTCCTCTGTGGTTAGTTAATCTAAAAAACCCAAATCCCCAAATCCAAAAGTTAAATCCCCGATTTTGTCAATAAATCGAGGATCTAAGAAATATGATACTTTGGATTACTTCTCAGTAATATACTTTAGTAAACCTTCACAGGCATCCATCAGTAAATCAATCACAAAATTAAAACCCTCAACTCCTCCATAATAAGGGTCTGGAACTTCCTTGAGGGTATATTGAGAGCAAAAATCACACATCAGCCTAACTTGAGAATGATATTGCCCAGAAGGATCAAGAGCTAGGATATCATCATAATTACTACGGTCCATGGCCAAAATCAAATCAAACTCTTGAAAATCGGAGCTTTGAAATTGACGCGCTCGGCCTTGGAGTTTAAATCCTAACTTATTCTCTGCTGCGGCGCTCATGCGTCTATCCGGTGCGTTACCAATATGATAACCAGCAGTACCTGCAGAATCGCAAAGAATTGTTTTAGTTAAACCCCTTTGCGAAATCAGATGATTCATAATATTTTCAGCCGACGGTGAGCGACAAATATTACCAAGGCAGACAAACAGTAACTTATAAGTCATCTATTTTGATTTTTTGTGTCAGTTGCCAGTTACTTTATACCACTGACCACTGACCACTAGCTATTGACTACAATCCAGGTAACTCCAATCCACTGGTTAGATCTTCCATCCGTTCCCGCATGGTTTCGGTAGACTTTTTATAAGCATCTTTCATGGCCGCAGCGACTAAATCAGAAAGCACTTCTGCACCTTCTTCTAAAGCAGATTGAGCAATTTCCACTCGTTTGGGTTCTTGGTTGCCACTGACAATCACCCTAACCAGTCCACCACCAGATTCTCCCAGAATCTCCATTTCCTCTAATTCTTCTTGAAGACGTTTTGCACCCTCTTGAACTTGCTGCGCTTTTTTAAAAGCTTCGGCTAATTCTTTCATTTTGCCTAAGCCAAAGCCAAATCCCTGTCCTTTTCCTGTCATAACTGGTTATCCGCTGTACGATTACTGACAAATCAAATTCAATTATAGATGGATTGTTAAACCTCCAATGTTTTGATTACTATTTAATCTAAAATAGTAGATTTCGGCAAGTTTGTCTATATCTGGCTAGAATTTAAGTTACAGTTTCAAACCCTATTCCCTATTCCCTATTCCCTATTCCCTTTAGAAAACCGCTGGAAACTCACCTAACATTTTTACCTCTGGTTCTAACCAAATTGACCAGCGTTCTTGCACCTGATTTTGAACATGACGAATGAGAGAAAAAATGTCGCTGGCTTTAGCTCCCCCCCGATTGACAATAAAATTAGCATGGAGTTGGGCAACTTGCGCTCCCCCTAATTGATAGCCTTTGAGTCCAGTTTGTTCAATTAACCAACCCGCAGTATAGGGTTGAGGATTTCTAAACACACTACCACAACTGGGGTAGCTGTATGGTTGGGTGCTGAGTCGGTGTTTTTTATGGTCTTTGGTTCTATCTGTCACTACCACAGGATCTGCCCCTGGTTGCAGTTGCAAGGTCGCTTGAGTCACAATCCATTTCCCACCTTGTAGCCGTGAACTCCGATATGTATAGCCTAATTCCTCCGGGGTGAGAGTTACCAAAGTTCCATCAGGACAAAGAACTTGAGCGCTAACTAACATATCTGCAATACAGCTACTATGCGCCCCAGCATTCATCACCACCGCACCCCCTACCGTTCCAGGGATACCCACAGCCCATTCTAATCCTTCCCATCCCAAAGCAGCAGCGTCCCATGCTAAAGCAGGAATCGATTCTCCCGCAGATACGGTTAATTGACCTGTATCTGGGTTAAAATATTTAGAGCGGAGATGACGAGTGGCAATGACTAATCCAGGTATACCGTGATCGCTCACTAACAAATTAGAACCAGCGCCTAAGATTGTTATCGCTAAATAATTCTCTTTGGCAAACTCAATACTTGCTTTTAAAGCCTCTAAATTCTGAGGAGAAACATAGTATTCAGCCTCCCCCCCAACTCGATAAGAAGTAAACCCTGACAAGGAAGTATGAGTCTTGAGAGAACAATCAGTCCCTGGTAAGTAAATTGATTTACCATTATCCCCATGATCTTTAATTTGTCTTTGCGGGGTCAAATCAGAAAAATTACAGATTTTGCCAAGTTCCTGGGAAGTTATCATCTTTACTTCAATTGGTGAATTTTTGACTTATGTGATTTATTTACCGTAAAAATCCGGTCTTGCAGTTAACTTATCACCCCACTGCTAGATGCAGTTATCTTTCTCAGATGTAGCTTTTTGCTGGTTTACTCATGGTGGTAATCAATTCAGGAATAGTCTGATTTAAATTACCAGCACCTAAAAACAGTGCTAAATCTCCTGAACGCAGGTTTTCCAGTAAAAATTCACTAACTAAAGGTAAATTTGGTTGATAAACTACTTGAGGGTTGTGTTTACTAATTGCAGTGGCTAAATCTTCTCCACTGACTTGACCCAAATCAGGTTCACCAGCACTGTAAATATCAGTTAGCACAACCAGATCAGCATGAGCAAAAGACTCAGCAAACTCTTCTAAAAACGTTAATGTCCGAGTATAACGATGGGGTTGAAAAATAGCCACTACCCTTTGTCCAGGTCTAGATTGAAGATTAGCTGCGGCTAGAGTAGCACGAATTTCACTAGGATGATGGGCATAGTCATCAATAAAAGTCACCCCAGCAGCTTCACCTCGGAACTCAAACCTTCGTCTTGCGCCTTCAAAAGTGGCAAGACCTTCGGCAATTTGCCCAAATTCTAAGCCTAAGAATCTACCCACCGCCACTGCTGCTAAGGAATTGCTCAGGTTATGACGACCCAATAGCTGTAAATTTAATACACCTAAAGCTTGACCTTTTTCCCACACCAAAGCTGTTGTCCCATCCGCCCGATAATTGACATTACTAACGGTATAGTCAGCACCTTGATCTGGGTCAAGACTATAGCTAATACTTGGTTTCAAGCGATGGCGCACTGTGTCACAATCAATGCTCCCTACCAAGGTTTTGCAACCTCGAGCAAAGGTTTGAAAGGTATCAACTACTTCTTCTAAAGTCTCGTAATGATCAGGATGATCTAATTCAATATTAGTGATAATTCCAATCTCAGGAGCGTGTTTCACCAAAGAACCATCAGACTCATCAGCCTCTGCTACTAAATAACGGCTTTCCCCCATTCTCGCATTACCTTCCCAAGCTTTGACTTCCCCACCAACCAAAATCGTCGGATCAAGTCCAGCTTGCAATAGCATATAACCAATCATGCTACTGGTGGTGGTTTTCCCATGAGTGCCTGCTACAGCAATACTGTAATAATCAGCAATTAAAGCAGCTAGAACATCAGAACGATGCAAAATCGGGCAACCTAATTCCAAAGCAGCTTTATATTCCAAATTATTCGCATTAATAGCTGTGGAACAAATCACCTGCGGCAAATTGGTTTTTGCTCTAGTTAATAATACCTCATCACTAGCTACTTGAGGCAGAAAAAACTCCAGATTGTTGGCTTCTTGTTTACTAAAAATGTGAACACCCAGAGATTCTAATTTGTGCGTAATATGATTAGGACGCGAATCTGAACCAGATACTGGTAATTGACGTTTGGTTAAAACATAAGCCAAAGCAGACATTCCGATACCTCCAACGCCAATGAAATGAAATGGTCTGCCACTAAAATCTATAGAATTACTCATTTTATTCTCCTCTTACACCACACCAGAACCATATCAGACACGCGGATCATAACAGGATTCTGATTTTTACAGAAACTAACTATCCCATCCAAAATATTCATTCCTGTTGAATGATTAAATTTTGACTTTGGTTTTGGTTTTGTCTCCTAAGCCAAATGATCCCCCATCCGAACATTTTGACCAATTCTAATCTGCTCATAAGATTATTCTGAAAATTTCTGCTACATCGGGAAAGAAAATTGTGTAAATTTAAATACATTTTATTGTGTCTTTTTTAAAACTAAGTAAAATAGCTTGAAGCACAGCAACTTGCATCACTTGCCTAAAGCCTCTGTCGGAATTGACTACAATATTACATTGGTAGTGCAACTATTATTCAATTTAGAGAAATCATCATTAGTCATTAGTCATAAGTCAGAAATCTACCAGCCGCTCCCTCACCTCCAACAATTTATAAATAAATTCTGTAATTTTTTGTGAATCTAAAACTTTATCGTTATAAACAGATTCCCCCTTTGCGATATGATTATGGTCAACGATATCAACTTATAGGCATAAATACAGAGGGGAACACACTGTGATTAGAGTTGCAATTAACGGTTTCGGGCGCATTGGACGCAACTTTGCACGCTGCTGGGTGGGCAGAGAAAATAGCAAGATCGAATTGGTTGCTATTAATGACACATCTGATCCCAGAACTAATGCTCACCTGCTTAGATATGACTCTATGCTAGGCAAATTACAAGGTGTGGACATTGCCGCTGATGATAATTCCATCACTCTTAATGGTAAAACCATTAAATGTGTATCTGATCGCAACCCAGATAACTTACCCTGGAAAGAATGGGAAATTGACCTGATTATCGAATCAACAGGGGTTTTTACCAGCAAAGAAGGGGCAATGAGGCACGTAAATGCTGGAGCTAAAAAGGTTTTGATTACCGCCCCTGGCAAAAATGAAGATGGTACTTTTGTCGTCGGTGTCAATCATCATGATTATGACCACAACATCCATAACATCATCAGTAATGCTAGTTGTACAACCAACTGTTTAGCTCCCATCGCTAAGGTATTAGATGAAAAATTTGGGATCATCAAAGGCGTAATGACTACTACCCACAGCTACACAGGTGATCAGCGTTTATTAGACGCTTCTCACCGTGATTTGCGTCGGGCAAGAGCAGCAGCTATCAATATTGTACCCACCTCCACTGGTGCTGCAAAAGCGGTGGCTTTGGTTCTTCCTCAATTGAAGGGTAAGCTCAATGGTGTGGCTTTGCGCGTACCTACCCCTAACGTTTCTATGGTGGATTTTGTAGTTCAAACTGAGAAGCGCACCATTGCTGAAGAAGTTAACCAAGCTCTTAAAGCTGCCGCTGAAGGTCCTCTAAAAGGCATTTTGGGTTACAGCGAATTGGAACTTGTCTCTTCTGACTATCAAGGTACAGACGAATCTTCTATTGTTGATGCCAATTTGACTATCGTTATGGGCAGTGACATCGTGAAAGTCATGGCATGGTATGACAATGAGTGGGGTTATAGCCAACGTGTTCTCGATTTGGCTGAGTTAGTAGCTGAAAAATGGGTTTAATTTAGGTGACAGGGAACAGGGAACTCTTAACAGGGAACAGGGAACAGGCCAGAGGTGACAGGTGACAGTTGACAGGTGACAGGCCAGAGGTGACAGGTGACAGGCCAGAGGTGATAGTTGACAGGCCAGAGGTGACAGGCCAGAGGTGACAGGTGAGAGGGAACTCTTAACAGGGAACAGGCGCTACGCCACGGGGACAGAGAAAAAAGCAAATTACCTATTACCTATTACCTATTACCTATTACCTATTACCTATTACCTATTACCTATTCCCTATTCCCTATTCCCTATTCCCTATTCCCTAACTAATTAAAAATGTTGAAATCCCTGACTGAGGTTAAGAACTCGGTCGGGTATTTCTCCTTTTTGATCTTCTAAAATTACTTTTGAGCCTGGGGTAATTTTACCGATTATTGCCGCACCATTTCCCAGTTGTTCTACCAATTTTAATGCCGGTTCTATTGGTAAACACAGGACTAATTCAAAATCTTCCCCACCATAAAGGGCATATTCTAAGCATTTCTCCTCAGTTAACCATCCTCCAAAGGCTGCTGGTAATGGTATTTTACTGGATTCTATCACTGCACCGACCTGACTGGCTCGACAAATTTGTAATATTGCATCTGCTAAACCGTCACTGCTATCCATACCAGCAACGGTAATTTGAGATTTGAGATTTGGGATTTTGCATTGGGATTCTACAATTTCCCACAAAATAGGTAAGACATCTAACCGGGGGTTGGGACGCTGGTGGGCGGTAATTAAAGCCGTCTTGGCTTCAGCTTTGAGATTTTGACCTATTTGGGGATGTAAAAGTAATTCTAAGCCCCCACGGGACGCTCCATGTACCCCTGTCAGGACAATAGCATCTTCTACCTGAGCAGTGCCACGACGAATAATCAAATTAGGGTGAGCTTGACCAAATGCCGTAATAGCTAAAGTAGTAATAGGCGATCGCACAATATCACCACCAACTATGGGAATATGATACTTTGCCAAGCATTCTGTCATGCCCGCATATAATCCCTCAACCCAACTTACAGTTACATTTCCGGGTAAACCCAATCCCACAGTTATCCCCATGGGAGTTGCCCCCATTGCTGCTAAATCAGATAAATTCGCCGCCGCAGCCCGCCAACCAGCATCCTGAGCAGAGGTGGTAACATCACTAAAATGCACGCCGTCAACGAGCATATCAGTGGTAACTATTAAACATTTATCAGAATCCGTTACTAATACTGCCCCATCATCACCAATCATACCTGGTGGACAAAAGCGTTGTAATCTTTCTAAAAGACCTTGTTCACCAATATCTCGAATTTGTAAGGAAGATAAATCACTATTCATAATTTTACTATTTTGGATTTTCGATTTACGATTGTTAAATATTGATCAATTCAATATTGATCAAATAATGTCAGATTTTATTTAGCCTTAATGATGATAATTTAGGCTAAATTAGAAATTACTTCCAGGAAATTTTTCAAAATTATAGACACATTATCACTTCTCCAAACAGCAACAAGTTCTAATAATGGGGATTTTCCTTGTATAGAACGATAGATTACACCATGTCGTTGCAAATTTTGTACATTTGCTGGAAGTAGCGAAATGCCCATTCCACCGGCAACTAAACTGAGAACAGTTGATATCCATGCAGCTTCTTGTTTAACTTTTGGCTGAAAACCTGCATCCAGACAAAGATCATTAATTTGCTCACGCAAATTATATAACAGGTTATGTGGTGGGAGGATAAATTCCTCATTTGCCAGTGCTGCAAGTGAAATACTAGTTCGTCTTGCGAAACGATGATTTTCAGGTAAAACAATCACCAAAGATTCTTGCAGAACAGGTATAAAAGTCAAGACATTATCATTATTGTTCTGGATATTATGGACGTGAAAGAAACCTAAATCAATTTGTCGTGTTCGCAATTTCTCAATTTGCTCATAAGAAGCTAACTCCTGTAATACAAGTTCTACTTCTGGGAATTTATTATGAAATACTCTAAGAATGTCGGGTAATTTACTGTTAGCAATTGAGGTATTAATTCCTATAATTAATCGTCCTTTTTCGCCACGATTTAATCGTTGACCTAATTCAATTGATTGTTCAATCTGATGGAGAATTTGACGGGCTGTTTGCAAAAACTCATTTCCAGCATCTGTTAATTTTAATGGGCGCTGGTGACGATCAAATATTTGAAATCCAATTTTTTTCTCCAGCCATTTTATTTGCTTACTCAGAAATCCCTGATCAATTTCCAGATATGCAGCAGCGTTGGTAAATCCCTGCTTATCATTGACAGCGATCGCATATTTCAGATGACACAGTTCGAGTTGATCCCAATTCGACCATTTGTGATCATCGTGCAGTTTGAGGTTAATCATCATGGCTAAAGATTCTTGTTGTTTCAGCATTATGACGTTTTAGTCATGGAATGTTGCATAAATAAGGTGATTGTATCATGGTTTTCTCGGATATATTCAGAACAACACAACCAATTGTCACTGGAGAACCAAAAATGAAGTCTGATCATCAACTCAGTCGGGTGTTAATTGTCGGTGGAACTCACGGGAATGAGTTTACTGGAGTATACTTGATTAAAAAGTTTGAGCAATTCCCGCAATTAATTAATAGATCCGGTTTTGAAACACTGACTTTTTTGGCTAATCCTCAAGCCTTTACAGCAGTAAGACGATACATCAATAAAGATTTGAATCGCTGCTTCCTACCCGAAAATTTAAAGGATTTAACACTATCTAGTTATGAAGATTTACGAGCTAAAGAGATTAACTATCTGTTTGGAAAAAATGGTAAAACTCCTGTTGATTTTATCGTTGATTTACATAGTACCACTGCTAATATGGGCATAACCATAATTGTAGATAATGATGAACCATTCAATTTGCAATTAGCCGCTTATCTTAATTATATTAATCCTGCAATCAAGGTTTGTAATTTGGGAAACTCTGGTCGCAGTCATGATTCACTGCGATCGCTTGGCAGATTTGGAATTTGTATTGAGGTGGGATCTGTTCCTCAAGGTGTTTTAAATGCAGAGTTTTTTCTGAAAACTGAAGCCATAATATACACAATTTTAGATTATTTGGAACTGTACAACCAGGAAAAAGTTCCATCTTTTTCAAATAACCTAATCTGCTATGAATATCTAGAAAAAATTGATTATCCGAGAAACGAACAGGGAGAAATTCAAGCTATGATCCATCCTCATCTTCAGTTTCAAGATTATGAAGTTTTGCATCCTGGTGATCCTATGTTCTTAACATTTGATGGTCAGATAATTAGCTATCAAGGAAACTCTAGTGTCTATCCCATCTTTATCAATGAAGCTGCTTATTACGAGAAAGGTACTGCTATGTGTTTTACCGAAAAACGGATGATTACTGTTGAGTAAGCCAAAATTAGGATTTACACAAATAACTTTCAAGAACTCATCCGTCGTTGATTCTATTACCTATTGGTTAGTTTTGACAATTTAACTTTCAACACTTTAAAGGAGTTACTAATGAATACTCAACAGAAAGAGCTTTATCAAAATATTCAAAAATTTTCTCTAGATGATGCTGATGCAGTTTTATCATTTACTCAACGATTAGCAAAAGACAACGGTTGGACAATTGAATACACCCAACGTGTTATTAACGAATACAAAAAGTTTGCCTTTCTTGCCATGATCGCTGGGCATCCTGTTAGTCCTTCTTCTCAAGTGGATCAAGCTTGGCATTTGCACTTAACCTATACTCACTCATACTGGGATGAGTTTTGTGGCAAAATCTTACATAAATCATTGCATCATAATCCTAGTAGTGGCGGTTATGGCGAGCAGGAAAAATATCGCAGATGGTATAACGAAACGCTAATTAGCTATGAAAAAATATTTAATGAACTCCCACCAATTGATATTTGGCCGCCATCAAATATCCGATTCGCTCAGAATGTTCAGTACCAACGAATAAACACTCGTGGTTACTGGATTATACCCAAACCAGCCTTGAATTTTCTTCGATTGCCTGGGTTGAAAGCAATACTAATTGCACTGTTATCATTTATATTAGTCCTAGCAATGAGTAGCTTTTTCCCTCTGCTGGCTAATACTCATAACTATTCCAATAATTGGAATAGCTCTGAATTTGTAATATCTCAGGTAGCCGAAAATAATCCAAGTTCTGGCAATACACCAACATCTAACCTTGAGAATAATCAAACTACCTCGGACAAAGCTTCCGAGTGGCCTTGGTGGTGGTGGTTACCAATATTATTAACTTTGTTGGGTCTATTGGGCGGTGGCAATAACAGTAATGGCGGTAATGGCGGTGACAATAATGATAATTGTGCTTGTTGTCCTTAAAAAGCCATATCTGGCTTCACCATACCAAAAAAGGTTTTTTGTCTACTAAGAGAATTTCAATCATCTGAAACGAAAATTTTTCATGAAAACTAGCAGTATCCACTTTTGGTAGAAAGATAATTCTTTAGCTCAATATACCCTACTATATGGTTGGTTTTTTGAAAAAGTCTATCTGCCAAAACTGGAAGTTTTCAAAGTTAGAAGCATCATCAATTATCGTGAGTTTAGATTAGTAAACTTGTCTAGCTGAATGCTCAAGATAAATTTTTTTTGGTATCATACATGAAAACAAATTTGACTATTGCTAACAAATAATCAGGGAGGATTTATGAGCTTAGAGGAATTATGGAGACAGAAAAGCGATCACCGGCTTGAGGTTGCAGCTAAAGAGCTTTCTAACTATACAGAAGAAGCTGAACAGGTAATTCGAGCCGAAATACGCAGGCGTGGTATGCCTGAACCACCAATATCTAAAAGAAGATTAAAACCTAACAAAGATACTAAATACTACAAAAGAATAAAAGAAACTTCTCTTGCTTTGTGTGAATTGTTAATAGGTTTGTTTGGCTTGTTAGTAGGTTTGCCTGTCTGGTTAGTAGGGGCTGCAATTTTATTAGTAACATTGGCAGGTCAAATTTCTGGAATAGTGGTTGGCTCTTTAATGATTTGGTCAAGTATTTCATCAGCCCTCAGAGGTCAAGCATCGTTCACCTACATATCAGGTTATCACAATCCATTACCTTTATTTAAATTCAATCCAGGTTTAGGTAACTTTTGCTTAGGCTGGGGAATACTTTATTCAGTAATAATAGCCTGGAGAAAAGAGCCAAGAGGCAAAGTATATTTTGTCTATGCTGCTATCTTTGGGATAGCCAACCTAATCGTAGGTTTATTAAACCTATTTACAATCCTTCAAAGTGATATTGGAATTCATCTATCAGGTTTACTTGCTTCGATTTTTTCTTTCTTTATGGGGTTGTCAATCGTGATTACTATCCTACAATCATGGGAAAGCAAAAAATAATTAATATCTGATATTTGAATCTCGAAAATTGGATGTTATCAGAGCCATAAACATCATCAATTACGGTAGGTTTGGAATAGCAAATATTTCTATCTGAATGCTAAAGATAAATTTTTATTTTTGGCATTATACATGAAAGCAATTTTGAATATTTCTGAAAAACAAAGGAGATAAAAATAATGCTAAGTTGGATATCTATCAAGCCTCTACTACAGTTGAAATTTGACTATATTTTATATATTCTAGGCATTTTGAGTTTTATAGCAGGAATATTATTATCCTCAAGACCTGTTTTTATTCCTCCGACGAAAGGTATACAAATTAAAGGTAATGATGAGCATGATGGCATAATTCATTTTGCCTTTTATATAGGATCTTTTTGCATATCACTTCCTTTCTTTAATTTCTTGTACACTTTAGCTAGTGAGTCATACACAAATAATTATCCGAATTTCGGTATGATTACTAGGTTTTTTGATTTTTCTTTCAGTATTAGTTTTGGTGATTTCTTATGTTTTAGTTTCCTATGTTTTAGTTTCTTATGTTTTATACAAATAATCTATCAAGGATTAATAGGAATTTTAGGAAAAATTAATAAACGCAAATCTTTACGACCAATATATTGTGATAAATGCAAAAAAGAACTCAAACTAATAAAATCGGTAGTTGATTTTTTAAATGAAAAACAAATCACCGCTATGCGAATTAAAAGTATTTATTTTGAGGCATGGTATTGTCAAAGCTGTTGTACAAAAATTGATCGTAATTCTATCCATCTACGGGGCTATGTTAGTTTATCAGATATATTTAAAACTTGTAGTCATTGTGGGGGATTAACCATGACTGTAACTTCTAGTGAAATTATAAGAAAGGCTACAACTGAAAATGAAGGACAAAGATTAGTTGTCTATACTTGCCGCCATTGTTCTCACCAGGACAAAAAAGTTGAAATAATTCCTATTGATACTGAGGGTGATTCAGGTGGTGTTGACTAATTACAAATGATATTTGCGATCGCAAATAATTTGATCTTGGTGACGCATAATGTCAAGGAATTTAGCCGGGTAAATGGTTTACAGTTTGAAGATTGGGAAGTTTAATTTTAATTTGCTTAAGTAGGTGGGCGTTAAAAATTGTCGTTGGGGCAAGGGAACAGGGAACAGGGAACTCTTAACTGGGAAGAGGTTTTCGGCAACTTTACTTTTTGTTACTTATGTCGGTTTTTTTCCGTTCACCTACTTATATTAAAAATATAAATGGCTCTACCGCTCCCTTGATGATATTTTCGGTAAAATATCCCTAACAAGCTTACACTGACTGGATTTGAGGTTTTAATATTTATATTTTCAAAAATAGGTGATTCCTACAGAGCGCAACGCTTACGCATATTAATTTAGATCAAACCCACAAATTTTAAAACGATTAGGAGAACCCATGATAGCTTAATTTATCTGCACCTGGTTTCAATATCTAGTTATGCCAAATCATGTTCCAATTAGAGTATATTAAAAAACAGTTGTCTTTTTAGTTTCCCAAATGAGCGACACCAAAAGAATAGACACAAACGCCTATGTGACAGTACAAGGGCAATATGCTGTAGTCAATGAAGGTTCTGGCTATGCCATTATCACTACTCACACAAAACAGGTAATTGCCCGCAATATCTCATCTTTCTTGGACTGCGTAAAAACTCTAGAGTATATCTTTAGTAATGCTGAGTCTCAAAATTCAGATCCAATCCAAACTTCTGCTTTTATTTATGAACCAGACACTCCTCCTAAATCAGTTCAGGAAAAAATTAATTATGAACCTAAAAAACTAGATGAACTAGATTTTGCTCTTATCAGAAGTCTAGCCTCGTATTTTGAAGAAATGAATGGTAAAATCCGCCATTACCGTAAAGATCATAATGCTTCAGAAGCAGAAGCAGATGTAATAGCGAGTTATTACCTCAAGACTGCTGGTATTATTAGGGGTGTTAAAACTGAAAAAGATTTGGTAGAACTGATCCAATATATAGAAAACCTCAAGGAAAAGGTTAGTATATACCAGCATAAAGATTATAACTATCGTTGGTCTACAAGTTTAGAAAAAAAGGTTCTAGCTAAATTAAGGAAAATAATGGATAGACTCAAAAATTAATTGAAAGACGTTATTACTACTAACCGCAAGCGGAAAGAGCTAAAGTCGCTTTGAGAAAGTAGAGATGTTTACCAAATTCAAACATCCCTACCTTTTGATTTTAATCTTTTATGAAACTGCTTGCGGCTGAACTAAATTTTCCACACCTTGAATAACAGTCGCAGATTCAATTTTGTCACCAGCTTTGAGTTTATCTAAAATCTCTCTCCCTTCAGTCAGATAACCAAATACAGCATAACGACCATCTAAAAGATTACGTCCTGCGGGGGTAAGTTCTGGTTCAAACAGAAAGAAGAAAACTTGAGAAGAACCACCATTAGGTTCATTTTCTGGCCGGGCCATAACTAAAGCGCCAAAAGAAGAAAAAGGTAAAACTGGCATATCTAAATAACGTCCAGATTCTTCGAGCGTAATACCGTAGGTTGGTTCTTTTTCACCTTGGACTAAAATCTCTAAAGGAATAGCCCGATATTTGCTAGTTTCCGGGTCAATAAAACCAACTTCTTGACCAACAGGATCTCCAGTTTGTAAAAAGTAAGATTCTTCCGAACGGGTAAATTCTAAACCATTATAAAAACCGCGTTGTACTAAATCTACAAAATTACCAGCAGTGACAGGGGCGCTATAGCCATCTACCACTACGGTAAGATCGCCTTTATTAGTTTTAAAAGCAATGGTAGCGCGTCCTTTGAGTTGGGGTAAATTACTGTACTCAGCCGGAACTGCAAAGGGAAATTCCTTGACCATTGATTCTTCTAACAAGCTGACAAGATCGAGTAATTTGGCTCTTCCCTCAAGAACTGCTTCCTTTCGCTTAGTTTTAACTATTTCTTGCAGTTCTGTTATCCCAGATTTCAATTCAGTCATCCAAGCTTGAGCTTGAGCTTGGCGTTCTTCCGGAATACTTGCTAATATTTGGGAAGGTTTATCGAGTATCCGCGATGCTTGCTTGAGATCATTATTAACCGCGCTCCACCGCTTATTCGCTCGCAGTTGGTTAGAAATGTCTTCTAAACTGGCTTGTAGTTTACGTACAGGTTGATTATCTATCGGGAGTGCATAGCGTAACAAGGCCTTTCCGTCGGTAATTGCGTTTCCCGCTGGTAAGCCGGCGTTACTAGTGGGAGTCCACCCAGCCGTACTTATGCCTAAAAATATTGTTATTAACAATATTAGTTTGAGACTGTTCTTCACCCAGGACTTTAATAAGTTCAACATCAAATTTCTCTTTCTTTAGTATCAAAGTGTTGATTGGAAGTAACTTATTGATTATCTTCCCACATTGGGAGTCTGGAGATTGAAGACAGTGGGGAAGCAAAAGAATTAGGTGAAGCACAGGAGTTGCAGGGGAGAATTTACCATGACCCATGACCTCTTCTTGAATAACTAACCATTAATGACCCTAGAAGGGTACAATGAATGCCGATTGTCTTGCAAAATTTGAAAGTTTCATGATCTCTAGTAACGACTTTCGACCTGGTGTTTCAATTGTATTAGATGGTTCGGTCTGGCGCGTGATAGATTTTCTTCATGTTAAGCCAGGTAAGGGTTCTGCTTTCGTGCGGACAACCCTGAAAAATGTCCAAAGTGGTAAACAATTAGAAAAAACTTTTCGGGCTGGGGAAACTGTCCCCCAGGCTACTCTGGAAAAGGTAACGATGCAACATACCTATAAAGAAGGTGATGAGTTTATCTTTATGGATATGGAGACTTATGAAGAAGGTAGATTAACTTCAGCGCAAATTGGCGATCGCGTCAAGTACCTCAAAGATGGTATGGAAGTGAATGTGATTCGCTGGGGCGAACAGGTGCTAGAAGTTGAACTACCTAATTCTGTAGTCTTGGAAATTGTGCAAACAGATCCTGGTGTTAAGGGTGATACTGCTACAGGTGGTACTAAACCTGCAATTCTAGAAACTGGAGCAACTATCATGGTTCCCTTGTTTATTGCTCAAGGGGAGCGCATCAAAATTGATACCAGAGAAGATAAGTATTTAGGCAGGGAATAATTTTCCTATTTTTTTGATACCAACTGGGAGTAGTGAAGACTAAAACCCTTGGTAATCATGATTTGAATCCCTTTTTTATAGAGGGATTAAATCCCTGCCTTACTTAGAATTTTAATTTAACGGTTAGGTCGAGGTAAAATAATTGTGACATTAGACTTTAATGAAATCCGCCAACTACTGGTAACTATTGCCCAAACTGATATTGCGGAAGTTACACTCAAAAATAATGAGTTTGAATTAACGGTACGCAAAGCTATCAGTTTTAGCAATAATGCCCAAGGAATAGTTAGTGGTGTGGTGAGTGCTGGTGTAACCCATTTGGGATCTACAACTTCACCAGAAATGGTCATAAATAAAGTTGTGGATAATTCCATAATTCAACCTGTTGTTTCTCCTTCACCCATTAATCAAAAATTGGTTGACGTATTATCTCCTATGGTGGGGACATTTTACCGCGCCCCAGCACCAGGAGAAAGTCCCTTTGTGGAAGTGGGCGATCGCGTCAAATCTAGTCAAAGTGTGTGTATTATTGAAGCAATGAAGCTTATGAACGAAATTGAAGCCGAAGTCTCTGGACAGGTGATGGAAATTTTAGTTCAAAATGGTGAACCAGTGGAATATGGTCAACCTTTGATGAGAATTAACCCCGATTAATTATTAAATAGGGAACAGGGAACTCTTAACTGGGAACAGGGAACAGGGAAACTGACTAAAGGGGATAATTTTTCTGAAAACTTTCCCGGGTGAGTGGCTGTTCTAATTCCACACCTTCACCACCTAAAACCTCCAAGGGTTTACCGTTGACTTCAATGTAAACTTTAGCTCGAGGGTTTAAACTAGTAGCAGTATATACAACTTGTCCAATTCTTCCGATCATGGAACTGCTACCGCCACCGGTGGTAAAGTTTTCAGATAAGTTGACGTGAACATCATTATTTTCGGCTTTGAGTCCCAGTAGTTTGGTCCCCTGGGGAATAGTAGTAGAGTCTGTTCCTTGAGGAGGTCCGGCTAATAAAGTTTTAAAAGCTGTTTCTAAAACTTGGTCGGGTTGGGTAGCAGCAATTTTCAGAGGTTGGGCAACTAAATCAAAACGATTTTCCTTAGACCTGAGCCAATATATATTAGCAGTTTGTTCATTACCCTGTTGGCTGTTCGATTCCTGTATTGGCTTTTTAATGATTTCCGAGGGGTTGGTAGGTGTGGGAGTATTGGCGCTCTGGGAAGAAAACCAAGCTACTCCACCGCTTACCGCTACCACCGCTACCGAAATGGCTGCTACTAGACCGGAAGAAATACTGTTAGTTCTTTGTTGGTCATTCATATCTAAAACCTAGTTGACTAAGGACTGAAATAGTATTCGTAATATAAGTATATAAGTAGCCTGTTTATAGAGGTTATATCTCTGGTACAAATCTTTGGCTTTGATTTATACATAAACTACTCTTGCTGGTTTTGCCCCTTTTCACTCCAATTGTAGAGTTATCCTTTGGGGTCTGTCACCTATCTCTTGATCTAAATTCCATGATTTCTTGAAAAAAGATTTAAATTAAAATTGGGCAAAATGTGGTAAGTAGGTTGGCGTGAAAAATTGTCGTTATGACAAGGGAACAGGGAACTCTTAACTGGGAACAGGGAACTCTTAACTGGGAACAGGGAACAGGGAAGAGGTTTTGAGCAACTTTACTTTTCGTTACTTGTGTCGGTTTTTTCCGTTCACTTACTTGTACAAGTCAGTTGGTGATAAATATTAGTTATTTTACCAGATGAAAAAGTATAATTTATGTTGTTTTCACCCAGGGGCGCAGAGGCGCGGAGGGTAAGAGTTAGGGTAAAAGTTTAAGAAATGTAATTTTTGCAGGTTTCCTGAAAAATAAGTTGATTAGTTATAGTATAATTCATGAATCCCTCTGATGTGGTGGCTATGGTTGTTACTGCTTCGACCTGCAAGATTACCTGGGAACTCTTACCTGAAGATTTTGTTTTAGAAGATGAACCTGTGGATAATGTCAATCAACCCTCTTTAGCTGCGGCGCTAACCGAAAGTCTACAATTGGCGGGGAAACTACCAGAAACAGCCCTGGCTACGACTAATTATGGCATCTGTGCTACAGTTAACAACAAAATTGTGATCAAAGCACCTGATTGGGCTTATATACCGAAAATTACCGTATCTAGAGAGGAAATACAACGTAGTTATACTCCTCACAAACAGGGTGAAATACCGATTGTGGTGATGGAATTTCTTTCGGATACAAATGGGAGTGAATATTCCAGTAAACGGACTTTTCCCCCCGGTAAATGGTTTTTTTATGAAGAAGTTTTAAAAGTTGCCAATTACCTGATTTTTGCACCTGACACGGGCATTTTGGAGGTACATCGGTTACAAAATTCGGGAAAATATGAATTACGTTCTCCTGATGAAAATAACCGTTATTGGTTAGAGGAGATGGAATTATTTATTGGTGTGTGGTCAGGAAAGCGCGAAAACCGTGATGGTTACTGGTTGCGCTGGTGGGATAAACAGGGTAATTTGTTATTGTGGGGGTTTGAGTCGGTTGAGCAGGAACGACGAGAAAAGGAAGCTGCTTTACAACGTTTAGCAGAATTGGAGAAACGATTGCTAAATGCGGGAATTGAAGTTTAAACTAAGTAGGTGAACGGAAAAAAAACCGACATAAGTAACGAAAAGTAAAGTTGCCCAAAACCTGTTCCCTGTTCCCTTGTCATAACGACAATTTTTAACGCCCACCTACTTAGATTCTGTTTCCAAGGATAATCCTCAAAAAAAATTTTTAGATCGCTCCGTTCCACTACGCTTTTAAAGGTAAAGAAAAGAAGAGCAAAGGGCAAAAGCGCAAGAGTGCAAAGGGCTACTAAGTTCTCCCAACAACGCAGACAACACGAAAACCAATACTGTTGTAGATGTCGACCTCGACCAAATAGCTGAAGGTGCGAGACGCAGAACGGCAGTAAAGAGGAACGTTGAACGAAGACCCGCCCCGCAGCACCTTACTATTACCGCTTCGACTTGTCCAAACACTACCATCTTTAGGCGCATCTATATAATTATTATGCCAATCGTCTTGACACCATTCCCAGACATTGCCGTGCATATCGTATAATCCAAAAGCATTAGGGGGAAAACTACCTACATCTGTTGTTCGTTCAAGATATTTACCTTTTGGCTCAGAAGCATAGGTGTAAGTTCCATTATAATTAGCTAAGTCAGTTGTAATCGTTTCCCCAAAATGAAAGGGTGTAGTCGTCCCCCCACGACAAGCATATTCCCATTCTGCTTCGCTGGGTAGACGATATTCCCGTCCGGTCTGTTGACTCAACTTTTGACAAAACTCTACAGCATCATTCCAAGACACTTGTTCCACAGGACGTTTTGCTCCTGAGAAACGAGAAGGATTGTTACCCATGATTTGTTGGTACTGTTCTTGAGTCACAACAAATTTACCCATAGAAAAACCAGGTACATTTACCTGATGTTGTGGACTTTCACTTTCACTCCAACCTTTTTCTGATGTTGGTGAACCCATCATAAAAGAACCACCAGGGATTTGTACCATATCCAGGGTGATACCATTACCTAAATCTTCTTTAAAATATTTAGCTTGATGATTCTCTTGATTAACTATTTTTCCTGTTTTGTCAACTGTTACCGTTTCAAACTCAAATGTTAATAATTTAGGTTGTACCTGAAAAATCTGACTAAATACAACAGTGGTAACTAAACCTGTTCCTCCTAAACCAGCATAAATTAAAAATTGTCTGCGTTTTATGGGAGGTGGGTTTGACCCTGAAGAATTTCCAGATGGTTTTCTATTTTCCCCCTGAAGTTTTTGATATTCAGCTTCTTCTGACATAAAACTTACTACCTGTATGGGTATGAAAATAAATTACCACAAGTCGTCATATTTATCAAAGGGCGGGCAAGACTTGTACTGAGATTGGTCGAAGTATGCCCACCCCACAAGGTTTGAGTCTTGACTTGATATGGCGGGCAAGACTTGTACTGAGATTGGTCGAAGTATGCCCACCCCACAAGGTTTGAGTCTTAACCTGCTATTGCGTCCTTAATCCATTGTTGTAATGTATTAACGACTTCTTCAATGGCTATTTCTTGAGATTCACGAGTTGCGCGTTTGACTATTTCGACTTTACCATTTGTAATGGCGCGACCGGTGACAATTCTGAAGGGAATACCAATTAAATCCGCATCTTTGAATTTAACACCCGCTCGTTCATCTCTATCATCTAATAAGGTTTCTACTCCTGCTTGATTAAGTTCTGTGTAAAGTTTTTCAGCAACGGCGATTTGTTGAGCATCTTTAATGTTAGGAATTGTGATAATGGCGTGATAGGGGGCGATCGCTATTGGCCAAATTATGCCATCTTGATCATAAGATTGTTCTACCGCTGATTGTGCTAACCGTGACACACCCACACCATAACAACCCATAACTAAAGGCTTTTCTTCCCCTTGTTCATTGGTATAAGTTGCACCCATGGCTTGAGAGTATTTTGTACCCAGTTGGAAAATATGACCAGCTTCGATGCCTCTAGCTGTTTGTAGGCTTTGGTTTGGGTCATGCACAGAGCGATCGCCTGGTCTAGCCTTACGAACATCTACGGTTATCGCAGGTAATGTAAATTGCTCACCCCAATTTGCACCAACCACGTGGAAACCGCTGGTATTAGCACCAGTGACAAAGTTCTTTAACTCCACAGCAGTTTTATCTACCAACCGGACAAACTGAGAATTTACCTGTTTATTAACCCCAATATAATCATCACTAATATCTGGTGCAATATAACCTAAAGGTAAAGATTTAGCTTGCCATGTTCCTTGAGCTTCAACATTTGGTACAGTTAAAGTTAGAATCGTTTTAGCACCAAATCCAGGAGCTAATTTAGTTAATTCATTTTGTAACTTAACTTCATTAATTTCCTGATCTCCACGAATACTAATCAACACCAAAACCGTTAAACCATTATCATAAACAGTTTGATATAAAACGTTTTTGACCACTTGGGTAGAAGAACATTTTAAGAAACTACAAAGTTTTTCAATAGTATCAGTTCCCGGAGTTTCCCGTTGCTCGTAACTTGTAAAAAGTGAAATTTCCGCTGCTGCTGGTAAAGAAACCGCTTTTTCTACATTGGCTGCATATTTACCATCTTCAGTATAGAGAACCTCATCTTCTCCTGCATCTGCTAACACCATAAACTCCGTCGAACCAGAACCACCAATAGCCCCAGAATCAGCTTCCACAGCCCGAAAAGCTAAACCAGAACGCCGCAACATATTACTATAAGCAGTATACATTTCCCGGTAAGTTTTCTGCAAACTTTCCTCATCAGCATGGAAAGAATAACCATCCTTCATAATAAACTCTCGTCCGCGCATTAAACCAAACCGGGGACGAATTTCATCACGAAATTTAGTTTGGATTTGATATAAATGTACAGGTAATTGACGATATGAACGAATCATATCACGGGCAACAGTAGTAATTACTTCCTCATGAGTTGGACCTAATCCTAATTGTTGTTCTCTTCTATCAACCAAAGAAAACATAATTCCTTCAGCCTTAGTATAAGTATCCCATCTTCCCGACTCTTGCCATAATTCCGCCGGTTGTAACTGCGGTAATAAACATTCTTGTGCGCCAGTAGCATTCATTTCTTCGCGCACAATTTGAGAAACCTTTTGCAAAACTCGCCACATTAGGGGAAGATAAGCATAAATCCCACTACCAATGCGACGGATATAACCAGCACGGAGTAGTAATTTATGGCTAGGGATTTCCGCATCAGCCGGATCATCTCTTAGTGTAACAAATAACATCTGTGATAATCGCATTGTTTTTACCTTTACTTACTAACTTTTCAAATCGCGTAGGTTTAAAATGTTTCCACGTCAGAAGAAAATAGGGAACAGGGTGCAGAAAATGTTTATCTATTACCTATTACCCATTACCTATTACCAATAAAATGTATCAAGCCCAACCACCTTTAGAATTTATCCCGCCAGCTTTTAACCCTTTATTGTTAAAATTGGTACATTTAGTTTTACCTAACTGGATGCAGTGGAAAACACCCATTAGCAACATTGAAGCAAACAACGTTGAAACTTTAGCCAATTGCTATCAACGATTTCAGGATGGTAAAATCCGGTTTATGTTAGCATTTCGTCATCCGCAAACAGCAGACCCGCTTTGTTTAACTTATTTACTGTCCCAAATCTTGCCTAAAGTAGCACGAATTGGGGGTATACAGCTACAATATCCACCTCATGCTCATTTTATCTATGATCGGGGCATTCCCCTCTGGGCAGGAGATCATGTAGGTTGGGTCATTTCCCATTTGGGGGGAACTCCCATTCAACGTGGTAAAGCTGACTGGACTGGGTTGCGTTCTGCGCGAGATTTGTATATTAATGGTCAGTTTCCCATGGCTGCTGCGCCGGAAGGTGGTACAAATGGTTTATCAGAGATTATTAGTCCTTTAGAACCGGGTATAGCCCAGATGGGTTTTTGGTGTGTAGAGGATTTGCAAAAAGCCGGAAGAGAAGAGGAAGTTTTAATTTTACCAATTGGGATTAAATATAGTTATGTGAATGAGCCTTGGGATAATATAGCAAATTTATTAACTGAATTAGAAGCAGCCAGTGGTTTATTGATAAATCAGGAAAAAACAGAGGCTACTTTTACTGTACTTTATCCCCGATTATTAAGTTTAGCCGAACATTTGTTAGGGATAATGGAGCAATTTTACACTAAGTTCTATCATCAAAAATTACCAGATCAAAAAATTACCAATGGGGAAATTACAGATAGAAATGAGGCTTTAGCTTATCGGTTACAATCTGTGATGAATATTGCTTTATTTATTGCAGAACAATATTTTGATTTACCATCTAGAGGTCATTGGAATGATAGATGTAGACGAGTAGAACAAGCCGGTTGGAATTACATATTTAGGGAAGATTTTAAGGATATTAAATTAATATCAACCATTGAGAAAAGTTTAGGAGATAGAATTGCTGAAGAAGCAAATTTTCGGATGTGGCACATGAGATTAGTTGAGAGTTTTGTAGCTGTTTCTGGAACTTATATCCGCGAAAAACCAACGGTAGAAAGATTTGCAGAAATGACTTTACTTTTATGGGATATGATTAATAAAATTAAGGGAAATATGACCTTAAATCGTCCCCAATTGGGTAAGCAGCAGGTGAAGATAACTGTGGGTGAACCAATTTCTGTTTCTGAACGTTATCCTGTTTATAAAAGTAGTCGAGTTGCTGCTAAACAATGTGTAGCTGAGTTGACGAGTGATTTACAACAAGTTTTAGAGGGTTTGATAGATACAGTGGCTAATATACAGCAGTTCCCGGTATTATGAAGTACAGATATTAATAATAAAACTCTTGTGGTGCGGGCATACTTCGACCAATCTCAGTACAAGTCTTGCCCGCATAAAGTGTATCTCACTCAAAGCTACTTGCTGTATAATGAGAATATAATTCTCTTATAATTTTAGCTCAATTTATAAATTTCTCCCCTATCAACTAATATCTCTCCTCTCAATAAATCCTTCACAGTTGCTAATAAAGTCCGTCGAGAATCTACCTCAAATAACACAGATATTCTATCAATACCTGCCTCACCTGGTGGGTTAAGTTTAGCAACACATACCTGTTGATGTTGAGTATCTAGAGAACGGTAACTTTCTTGATGTTGAAGAGTGCTAGAAGTCATTCTTCCCCAAGCATCAAAAGCTATTTCCGTTTGTGTCATATCAGCTAATTCACCAATATCTAAACGAATTTCTGTTTGTCCATTATTTGCTGTTTGTAAAGTTAACCATTCTTGACGTTGACAAGGATATTTGTCACCTTTAGTAAATAGTCGATGATAAATATAACTTTTGCTGTAACTTTCCCATAAACGAATTGCGTAACTATGACGTAAAAAATCATCTATTTCGGTAATCTGCGTTATTGCTAATGCACCATGAGAGACAGCATCAAAAGGTTTATTTAGTTTTACCTTAGCTTTACCAAAATAAGATATAATTAGTTGTTGAACTGCGGGAATTAAACAACTTCCTCCCACCAATAAAACCTGTTCAATATCATTTTTACTAATACCCTTTCGCAAAGCAGAAGCTAAAACCTCATCTAAAGTATTTCGTAACTGTTGTAAAAACTGTCTATATTCTAAAATTTCCTCTAATTTTTCACGATTAATCTTTAACTCATAGGACATAAAAGATTCATCATCAAACCAACTTTCAGCCACAGATTGATTTTTTGATAATTGAATCTTTAACCGTTCAGCAATTTCTAATAAATTCTGATAACCAATTTTTCCTACTTGTTCCGCTGTTAAATTTTGAGAACGTAAATAATCATCAACTATCCAAACATCAATATCTTCCCCACCTATGTATGCTTCCGACTTAGCTAAAACCTCAGCACTTAAATTTCCATTATTATCAGAATTTGCAACAGTTCTCACTAAACTTAAATCAAGAGTTCCCCCACCAAAATCTACTACTAAAATTAACTTACCAGGATGTTTTATAGCATATCCTAAAGCCGCAGCAGTAGATTCATCAACGATAGATACCTTTGGAACATTTAACTTTTTTCCTAAATCTCGAAACCAATCTAAATAACGCTCAAAAGCACCAACGGGAACAGTAAAAATCAAATGACTAGGTTCGATATTTTGCTGTTTAATTTCTGTCCAAATAGTTTGCATAAATAACTCACAAACAGAGACAGTATGATAATTTATACCATCAATTTGGATTGCTGGTGGTTGATAATCTCCCGCCAAATCGCGTTTAAACTTTTTAAATAACCGTTCAGGAGGATAACTTTGAGAAAGTCCTAAACGTTGACTTCTCACACCTTCACCTAATACAATATTATTACCTGATTTAATAAACATTAAACTAGGAATAACAGGATATTCTACTCTTTCACCATCAGGATTGACACCCAAAAACAAACGGGATAAATTAGGAAAACGTAAACTTTTAGGTTGTTGAGTATCAGCCTCTAAAATACTGATTACAGTATTACTTGTACCAAAATCAATTGCAATAGTTGTCATAATTATTAATCATATTGTGGTTGTCTTGTGGAGCAGGCATCTTGCCTGCTATTATCATCTTACCTGCTATTATCATCTTACCTGCTATGATATTTGTATATTTGGGCGGGCAGGATGCCCACCCCACAAGATTGTATAATAATTGTATGATAATTGTATGATAATTTAATTATTATTAAACCCTGCTGGTAAAGTGCGACTAACTTTTGCAGGATAGAGAACCTTATCACCATCCTGATAACCAATAAAACAAATATTTGGGCGGGCAGGATGCCCACCCCACAAGATTGTATAATAATTGTATGATAATTGTATGATAATTTAATTATTATTAAACCCTGCTGGTAAAGTGCGACTAACTTTTGCAGGATAGAGAACTTTATCACCATCCTGATAACCAATAAAACGAATATAGACTAATTCCCCCTCTTGAATGTCATCACTATCAGCTTGATGTAATTGGGGATTATAATTAACCTGTTCCCAAGTTTCCCCAATAACAGTATAACCCCAATTGGTAATTAGATTATCTAAAGATGTAAATAGAGAAACCAGGTTTTTAGCTGGTAACTCTGGTTTAGCTAAAGCCATTTTTTTAACTGTGGGATAGTTAGCGAGTAAAGTTTGTAAGTGGGTAAAAGTTTCCTGTTGAAAATCAGTTTGTAATTGTTGAGATTGTTGTTTTAATTCCTCCCTGAGTCGTTGACATTGAAATTCTAACTCTTTAATCTTCTGTTCTGTGTCTGGAGAAGTTACAGATTCATTATTAATAGGTATATCTTGATTATTTGCTGGGAATAAAAACCGCAGAATAAGATAAACAATGATTACGAGAATTACAGCAAAAGCGACTTGATTAATTTGTGCTAACATATTGTTTTTTTAGTCCAATACAGAATATATTGTAGGGTGCGTTAGGTGCAAACCGTAACGCACCGTAATAAATGGAGATAGTATATTGTAGGGTGCGTTAGGTGCAAACCGTAACGCACCGTAATAACGTAATAAATGGAGATGGTGCATTACGCTATCGCTAATACACCCTACTTATAGAGGAATTATTGTTGTTGTAAAGATTGATTTTCGGAAATTGTCATTAACTCATCATCTTGATAATATTCCGGTAACAATTCCTGAGATTCTATTTCACCTAAAGATTTTTCTAACCCCTTTGTTGTTTCCACACAACTAGAACCAGTGACATTTAAAACCCGTTCCACAACTTTACCATCTTTACCAATGCGATATTCAATCTTTTGATATTCAGCCATAATGATTTTTCCTTTTGTCCTGAGGTCCCCGACTTCTTATCTTATTTAATCATTGATTGATAAAATATTACAAGACTTACGCAAAATAGAAAGAAAGTAGGGGTAATTCATGAATTACCCCTAGGAAATAATCAGGGTTTCAGTTATATCTTGCGTAAGTTCTATATTAAAAAGAAGTCAGGGATCTTATTTATTCTTATTTAAACCCATCTACCAACAATAACCCGCAGCGTACCATCTGCTAAAACTTCCTCTTCCTCCACATTAAAACCCTCAGTTTGAATTGTTTCCATCAAAGTTTTATGAGCGTATCTTTGACTAATATGATTAACAAACTCCTGCTGATTAATTTTCGCACCCCAAAAATCAGCCACTAACTCATAACCTTCTCCATTTTGACGAAAACCCAAATCATAACCATTAGCTTGCTTAATCACATACTCAGCATTAGTTTTATCACCCATATAACCCCGAACCTGAGTATTTTGTTCAACCTGATAACCCAACTCCTGCAAAACCTCAAGCAAAACTTCACCCTGCTTAATTTGCACCTTGATAGTTGTAAAATGAGACATAAAAAATCAACTCCTATAAAAAACTCTCCAAAACCTCTTCCCTCCGCGTCCTCTGTGCCTCTGTGGTTCGTTAAAAAAATATTGAATTTAATCCACCTCCAAAGGACCCAAACCCTGCTGCTGAGAATAAACCTTCAACTCCTCAATTAACAGCGTATCAATAGAAGCCGTTCTTGCGCCAGCTTCCGCAGCCCAGCGTTTTAAACTAGTAATTTGTTCCTTAGCAATAGCCGCCAAAGGAACAGTTTCCGATACCGCAGCTAAAATATCTTCCGTGCTAAAATCCCGCCTATTACCATCAATTAAACTACCAAAAGCGCGGTGCATACCATCAATAATTACCTGTTGAATTTCCGCACCGCTAAAATTTTCGCTATGACTTGCAAGTTTCTGTAAATCAAATTCTCGCAGTCGGGAAGGACGGATTTTTTGCAAGTGGACTTTAAAAATATCATGGCGTTCTTTTTCCGTAGGTAAATTTAAAAAGAATATTTCATCAAATCGCCCTTTCCTTAATAACTCCGCTGGTAATATTTGCACATTATTAGCAGTAGCCACCATAAACACCGGACTAGTTTTTTCTTGCATCCAGGTAATGAGTGTACCAAATACCCGGCGCGATGTTCCAGAGTCACCATCTGTACCACTATTAATATTACCAAAAGCCTTATCTACTTCATCCATCCATAATACACAAGGTGATATTGCTTCTGCTAATTGTATCATTTGCCGAATGCGACTTTCACTTTCTCCCACTATACCCCCAAATAATCTCCCCACGTCCAAACGTAACAATGGTAAACGCCATTCGTGGGCGATAGTTTTAGCCGATAATGATTTACCTGTGCCTTGGATTCCTACTAATAAAACGCCTTTGGGGTTGGGTATTCCATAACGTCGTGCTTCTTCGGTAAAAGCATCTTGACGCATTCTTACCCACTGTTTGAGATTTTCCAAGCCACCGACGTTTTTTAATGATTCATTGGCCGTGTAAAATTCTAAAATTCCGGTTTGTTTAACTGCTTGTTTTTTCTCTTCTAAAACTCTATCAATATCTGTTTCGTTAACTTGTCCTTTGGCTGCTAAAGCGGCGGCTAAAACTCTTCTAATTCTCGCCCGACTTAATCCTTGACAGGCTTTGATTAATTGTTCTTTTCCTAGTCCATTTAAGTTAAGTTTTTCCGGGACTATTAATTGCTGAATTAAATAATCAATTTCTTCGATGTTGGGTAAGGGAAAATCAATAACTGTAACTTCTTCTTGTAATTCTGGAGGAATGGTTAATATATGACTAGTGAGGATGAGAGTTTGGCGTGTGCGTTTCAGTTGACGGGTGAGGTTTTTGATAGCCCGAATTACGGGAGCATTTTTTTCTGTTTCGGAGTTTTTGAGGATAAAATGTATGTCTCGCAATACAAAAATTGTGGTTGTATTTTCTGAGGTTTTGGTAATTCTTGATAATGCACCCATGACTGAACCTTTATCACTTCCATTATCATCCCAACCGGTGACGATATCCCATAATAATAGTTGTCGTGGTGTCTGGGATATTTGGGTGAGTTGTTGGAGGACTTGTTCTATTGGTTCTTCTTCGACTCCGACTATATATAGTAGGGGATAGCGGGCGCGAAGCATGAGGTCTATTTGTTGGAGTAGTTGTTGATGGGGGTTATTCATTATGTATAAATAGGGGGATTAGTTGTTAGTTTATTGGGTTTTTATTTCGCGCCAAGTCGCAAAGGAGCAAAGACGCAAAGAAGAAAATTTTTTGTCAGAATCAGGTGGTTATCGAGCGAAGTCGAGATAATAACCAAGATTTGAGGATGTACAGGATGTGATTGTTTGATTATTGGTTAGTTGTTATTATTCATGATTCGTTAATCGTTGGTTTGATGTATGCTGTATTTAAAATAGCATATTTAGGACATTTCGTTATTTGTTTACATAATTTTAAGATTGTCAGAATCAGGTGGTTATCGAGCGAAGTCGAGATAATATCCAGGATTTGAGGATGTACAGGATGTGATTGTTTAATTATTCGTTAGTTGTTGATGATTAGGATAGAGAAAAGTAAATAAATATTTATGAAGTGAGATAGAAGATTATTGTCAGAATCAGGATGTCCAGGATTTGAGGATGTACGG
This sequence comes from Dolichospermum sp. FACHB-1250, assembly GCF_014696335.1. Taxonomy (NCBI): domain Bacteria; kingdom Bacillati; phylum Cyanobacteriota; class Cyanophyceae; order Nostocales; family Aphanizomenonaceae; genus Dolichospermum; species Dolichospermum sp. FACHB-1250. The sequence goes on along the minus strand of NZ_JACJPZ010000040.1, from coordinate 13,655 downwards.
GATGTGATTGTTTAATTATTCGTTAATTGTTGATGATTAGGATAGAGAAAAGTAAATAAATATTTATGAAGTGAGATAGAAGATTATTGTCAGAATCAGGATGTCCAGGATTTGAGGATGTACAGGATATGATTGTTTGATTATTCGTTAGTTGTTGATGATTAGGATAGAGGAAAGTAAATAAATATTTATGAAGTGAGATAGAAGATTATTGTCAGAATCAGGATGTCCAAGATTTGAGGATGTACAGGATGTGATTGTTTAATTATTCGTTAGTTGTTGATGATTAGGATAGAGAAAAGTAAATAAATATTTATGAAGTGAGATGTAAGATTATTGTCAGAATCAGGATGTCCAGGATTTGAGGATGTACAGGATGTGATTGTTTGATTATTCGTTAGTTGTTGATGATTAGGATAGAGGAAAGTGAATATTTATGAAGCGAGATGTCAGAATAAATACATAAACACCAGTCATTAACCATCAAATAACAATCCTGTCAATCCTATAATCCTGGTTATCCTGATTCTGACAAAAAATTTTTCTCGCTGTGCGAGAGAGATAAGACAAGAAAAGAGCAAGAGGGCAAAAGCGCATAGTGCTATTAAGTCCTCGCCGCACCACTACATACAACCCGAAAACCAATATAGAAGCTGCCGTCGTCGGCGAGGTAGTCGTCGTAGCGACAAGCAGAACGGCAAGTAAGAGAACCGAAGAGGCACGAACCACCGCGCATCAGATATTCATCACTACTTGATATATTATTTAACCATGCGCTTCCATCTGTAGGCGCACCTTTATAGTTACTATGCCAATTATCTTGACACCACTCCGATACATTGCCGTGCATATCATATAATCCAAAATTGTTAGCTACTCCAAAGCTGCCTACTACTGTTGTAATTCCTTCAATCCCAAAGCCATAAATATAACTATCGTTCCCAACGCCATAAGTATAACTATGGTTACCATTATCGTAATTATAGTTAGCCAAATGCGTTGTAATCGTCTTTCCAAAGTGAAATGGTGTAGTAGTTCCCGCTCTACAAGCATATTCCCATTCAGCTTCACTAGGTAATCTGTAGGTTTTTCCTGTCCTTTGGCTTAACTTTTCACAGAATTTAACCGCATCATGCCAACTAACGCTTTCAACAGGGCGATTACTACCTTTAAAAAAAGAAGGGTTAGTTCCCATAATAGCTTGATATTGTGCCTGTGTTACTGGATATTTCCCCATGAAGAAACCTGGAACAGTAACTTGATGTTGAGGATTTTCACTATCCCTTCTTCCCTCTTCATTTTCTGGTGAACCCATCATAAAAGTACCACCAGGAATTGCAGCCATTTCCAAAGTAACACCATTACCCAAATATTCCATAAAATATCTAGCTATACGCGGCTGACGGTGAATAATAAATTGATATTCGCCGATTTCATATTGAAATTCGCCGACTTTATCGGATTTGAAGATAAAGTCGTCAAATTCGTCGTCAAATTCGTTGTCTTCGTCGTCGACTGTGACTACTTCAATTTGTTCTAGTTTAAACCCTAGTTTATAAGGATCTTGTAATATTTGCTTAATTCTTGGTTCTGTTTTGTCACTTAATATTAAATAAGCCGCATTTTGAATATCCCAAGATTCATCCTTTAAACCTGCAATTACTAAATCTAAACCCTGTTCTCCATAATTCACAGCTTGCTCAAGTGCAGCAATTCTCACCTTTGCATCTGGATTTTGCAACCGCAATTTTACCCCTTCAATACCACCTAAAACCGCAGCACCTTCTAGTGATGGACTATTACCACCAAGCACAGCATCGTATTCTCGCGGTTGTTGTGGATGATTCATGATTCGTTAATGGTTGGTTGGATGTATGCTGTATCTAAAATAGCATATTTAAGGCATTTCGTTATTTGTTTACATAATTTTAAGATTGTCAGAATCAGGTGGTTATCGAGCGAAGTCGAGATAATGTCCAGGATTTGAGGATGTACAGGATGTGATTGTTTGATTATTCGTTAGTTGTTGATGATTAGGATAGAGGAAAGTAAATAAATATTTATGAAGTGAGATAGAAGATTATTGTTAGAATCAGGATGTCCAGGATTTGAGGATGTACAGGATGTGATTGTTTGATTATTTGTTAGTTATTGATGATTAGTATGGAGAAAAGTGAATATTTATGAAGTGAGATGGAAGATTATTGTCTGATAGCGAAGCGTGGCGTAGCCATATCAGGATGTCCAGGATTTGAGGATGTACAAGATGTGATTGTTTAATTATTCGTCAGTTGTTGATGATTAGGATAGAGAAAAGTAAATAGATATTTATGAAGTGAGATAGAAGAATAAATATATGAATCTCATCTATCAATCATCAAATTACAATCCTGTAAATCCTTTAATCCTGGATATCCTGATTCTGACAAAAAAATTTTCTCGCTGTGCGAGAGAGATAAGACAAGAAAAGAGCAAGAGGGAAAAAGCGCATAGTGCTATTAAGTCCTCGCCGCACCACTACATACAACCCGAAAACCAATAAAGTCGTAGTAGCCGTCGAGGAGGCCGTCGTTGAAGCGAGCAGCAGAACGGCAATTCCCAGGATAGAAGTCCCACGAACCACCGCGCAGCAGCTTTGACGTAGTTGAGCTTGTCACAGCACTACCATTTGTAGGCGCGTTATTATAGCTATTTACCCAATCATCCAAACACCACTCCCAGACGTTTCCGTGCATATCATATAATCCAAAAGCGTTAGGGGGAAAAGAGCCTACATCTGTAGTTTGTCTACGATACTTACCTTTAGGAGCAGAAGCGTAAGTATAATTACCATTATAGTTAGCTAAATCCGTTGTAATCGTCTCTCCAAAGTGAAATGGTGTGGTAGTTTCGGCTCTACAAGCATACTCCCATTGTGCTTCGCTGGGTAGGGTGTATTTTTTTCCTGTCCTTTGGCTTAACTTTTCACAGAATTTAACCGCATCATTCCAACTAACGCTTTTAACAGGGCGATTACTACCTTTAGAAAAAGAAGGGTTAGTTCCCATAATAGCTTGATATTGTGCCTGTGTTACTGGATATTTTCCCATGAAGAAACCTGGAACAGTAACTTGATGCTGGGGACTTTCATCATCCCTTCTTCCCTCTTCATTTTCTGGTGAACCCATCATAAAAGTACCACCAGGAATTGCAGCCATTTCTAATGTCACACCATTACCCAAATCTTCTATAAAATATCTAGCTACACAGGGCTGACGCTGAATAATTTCGCCATATTTGTTAGTTGTGACTACTTCAATTTGTTCTAGTTTAAAACCTAGTTGATTAAGATTTTCTAATATTTCCTTAATTCTTGTTTCTGTTCTTTTATTTAATATTAAATAAGCCGCATTTTTAATATCCCAAGATTCATCCTTTAAACCTGCAATTACTAAATCTAAACCCTGTTCTCCATAATTCACAGCTTGCTCAAGTGCAGCAATTCTCACCTTTGCATCTGGATTTTGCAACCGCAATTTTACCCCTTCAATACCACCTAAAACCGCCGCACCTTCTAGTGATGGACTATTACCACCAAGCACAGCATCGTATTCTCGCGGTTGTTGTGGATGATTCATGATTGGTTAATGGTTGGTTTCATGTATGCTGTATCTAAAATAGCATATTTAGGGCATTTTGTTATTTGTTTACATAATTTTAAGATTGTCAGAATCAGGTGGTTATCGAGCGAAGTCGAGATAATGTCCAGGATTTGAGGATGTACAGGATGTGATTGTTTAATTATTCGTTAGTTGTTGATGATTAGGATAGAGAAAAGTAAATATTTATGAAGTGAGATAGAAGATTATTGTCTGATAGCGAAGCGTGGCGTAGCCATATCAGGATGTCCAGGATTTAAGGATGTACGGGATGTGATTGTTTAATTATTGGTTGGCTGTTGATGATTAGGATAGAGAAAAGTGAATATTTATGAAGTGAGATGGAAGAATAAATATATGAATCTCATCTATCAATCATCAAATAACAATCCTGTTAATCTTGTTAATCCTGGTTATCCTGATTCTGACAAAATATGATAAACACCAGCCATTAACCATCAAATAACCATCCTGTAAATCCTATCATGCTGGTTATCCTGATTCTGACAAAATAAAATATGATAAACACCAGCCATTAACCATCAAATAACAATCCTGTTAATCCTGTTAATCCTGGTTATCCTGATTCTGACAAAATATTATAAACACCAGCCATTAACCATCAAATAACCATCCTGTAAATCCTCTAATCCTGGTTATCCTGATTCTGACAAAATAAAATATGATAAACACCAGCCATTAACCATCAAATAACCATCCTGTTAATCCTGTTAATCCTGGTTATCCTGATTCTGACAAAATAAAATATGATAAACACCAGCCATTAACCATCAAATAACAATCCTGTTAATCCTCTAATCCTGGTTATCCTGATTCTGACAAAATATTATAAACACCAGCCATTAACCATCAAATAACAATCCTGTTAATCCTCTAATCCTGGTTATCCTGATTCTGACAAAATAAAATATGATAAACACCAGCCATTAACCATCAAATAACCATCCTGTTAATCCTTTCATCCTGGTTATCCTGATTCTGACAATATGTTACAATCGGAATTGAGAGAAACAGGAGCATAAAACTATGCCATTAATCAAAATACCAAGACATTATCTTGTATCTCAAGATGAAGATTCAATTACAGTAGATGTACCAGAATCAATGCTATCACATTGGAAAAAAGACTATCAAAAAATTATTCAAGCTAAAGGAATTTTAAAGCATAAAAAAGCAGCAATGTTAGCTCATTTAGATACTCTGCGTCAGGAATGGGAAGAATGAAATATCTTTATGATACCAATATTTTTATTTACTATCTAGCCGATGATATAACAGTTAATTCATAGTTTACAGAAGAGTTTTTGAATTTGCACGAAATTTTAATTTCACCGATTATCCGCATTGAATTACTGAGTTTTACTGGCTTATCAAAAGAAGAGGAACAGTCTATTGAAGATTTGCTATCCCAGTTTAACACAGTTCCATTGTTACGAGAAATTGAAAATCAGACAATCCAAATCAAACGACAATATAAAATTAAACTTCCTGATGCAATTATCGCAGCTACAGCAATAAATCAAGACGCATTTTTAGTAACAAGAAATGTCGGTGATTTTAAAGGAATTACTGGACTAAAGATTGAAAATCCCTTTATTAATTGATAATGGAGGAAAATATAACTTTTATCCTGTAAATCCTATCATCCTGGATATCCTGATTCTGACAAAGATTCATATTACTAAATTACTAAACCATCTTTTCTCACATTACCAAAAAAACCACTATCATAATTTTCTAATTGTTCAGAATTAGCAAAGGCACAACTGATTAAAACATTATATTCTAGGCACAAATCAGCGATTAATTGACTAATCTTCTCACTTTCTTGGGAATAGTTAAAAACATCTTTTAACACAATTAAAATATCAATATCTGAATCTGGTTGTGCTGTTCCTCTAGCTTGTGAACCATATAAAATTAGTTTTTCTAACTGTTCTCCATAAAGTTGTTTTAACTTTTGCTGTACTTGGGTTAAAACAGTGGAAATAGGTTGATTTAGCATAATTGTTAATTAACAATTACTCTGAGTTAATGGTTACTTTGATATATCCTATATTCAAAATAGCATATTATTCTCTGAATCAGGATGTACAGGATGTGATTGTTTAATTATTCGTTAGTTGTTGATGATTAGGATAGAGAAAAGTAAATATTCTTAAAGCGAGATGTAAGAATAAATACATAAACACCAGCCATTAACCATCAAATAACCATCCTGTTAATCCTATAATCCTCGTTATCCTGATTCTGACAAAATAAAATATTATAAACACCAGCCATTAACCATCAAATAACCATCCTGTTAATCATCTAATCCTCGTTATCCTGATATGGCTAACGCCACGCTTCGCTATCAGACAAAATATGACAAAATATTATAAACTTGCTTGTGCTATGTTGGTTTGGCTGAGATTAAAAAATTTAGCCTATCAAACAGGTCAAACTATTTATAAAATCAAGCACAATTTACTGTCTAATTATTTAATTCAGCCACTAAAACGTCCAGATGTTCAAATGTATTTGGTCTGATTTAAAATCATCCGCTTCCTTCTGTAGCGATCGCTGGTGCCAGTTGCGTAAGTCTTGGCTCCTTGCCTTGCTATAACGATTATTTTTAACACCAACCTACTTAGTTCGATTAAATTGTATACTAAACTCAAAATCAAATTGAAAAAGGCTCTCAAAAAATGGTTAAAGAGGAAAAACTGCCTTTAGCAAAGCCAGAGATAGCAGTTCACAACCAACAAATCAACCAAAATTCTCAAACCTCTATTGAATATTACAATCGCATTAATCCAGACTTACTAAAATTATTACCAGCAGATGCTAAGGTTATAGTCGAGGTAGGTTGTGGTGCTGGAGCATTAGGCGCACAGTACAAACAGATTAATCCCCACTGTCAATATATTGGGCTAGAACTAAATCCCACCGCAGCCGAGATTGCCACTACCAGACTAGACCGCGTTATTGTCGGCAATGCGGACGACCCCACGTTAGCCACAGGAATTGACCTTAATAGCGTTGATTGTCTTGTTTATGGCGATGTGCTGGAACATATGCAAGATCCTTGGGCTGTATTAAATCGTCATATTGCTTGGCTCAAACCAGAAGGGCAAATATTAGCTTGTATCCCCAACATCCAACATTGGAGTTTAATTGACAAAATATTGCGCGGTGTCTGGGAATACGAGGATGAAGGATTGTTAGACCGTACCCATTTACGCTTTTTTACCTTGAATAGTATTAAAAAGTGGTTTGCCGAAGCCGGGTTGCAAATTTATGAAATTCGGAGGCGGGGACGCAAAGAGGAAAATTATCAGGCATTTCAACAAATTTTATCCCCAGTGGTTCAAGCATTAGGTCTTGATGCCGCCCAATTTGCCATCCAAACGGGGGCGTTGCAGTATGTAGTTAGGGCGTTGAAGTCACAACAACCACCCCGCAGACTATTAATTCAAACTATGATGATGGCTCCTGCTGCCTGTGACAGAGTGCGGGTATTAGAACCAGATCGTCTCAGTTTAACAATTCCTGGTATCCGCACTGTATCAACAGTAAAAACTGCTGATTTGGATATCTCCCAACCAGGAGAAGAAAAAGTATTTATTTGGCAACGCGGCCTGTTGCAAAATCCAGATGATCTTCCTAAAGTTCAAAAACTGCTGCAGCAGAACTATTTGATTGTGGCAGAAATGGACGATGACCCCATGCGCTGGCCTGCTTATGCAGATAATGAGTTTTTTACTTATAAAGCTTGTCACTGTATCCAAACTTCAACGGAGCCAATAGCAGAATTTTTGCGCCAAATTAATCCCAATGTTGTGGTTTTTCAAAATCAACTGGCTCATTTACCACCACCAAGGGAATACAAAACAGATGGTACTATCAGGCTGTTTTTTGGCGCAATCAATCGAGAAGAAGATTGGTCGGTAATTATGCCAGCCTTAAATCGGGTTTTAGCTGACTATCCAGAAACTGTTTCTGTACAAGTTATTTATGACCAGAAATTTTTTGATGCTTTAGCAACTTCACAAAAACAGTTAGAACCTTTCTGTGCTTACGAACGATATCAGGAATTAATGAAAGAGTGTGATATTGCTTTGCTTCCACTGAATTTTAACCGATTTAATAGTATGAAATCGGATCTAAAATTCATTGAGTGTGCTGGTCATGGTGTCACAGTTTTAGCGAGTCCTACTGTGTATGAAAACTCTATTATCGAAGGACAGACAGGTTTGATTTACCGTTCAGAATTAGAGTTTGAAACAAAACTACGGCAATTAATCAAGGATACGGTGTGGCAGCAGCAATTAGCCAAGAATGCTTACCAATGGGTCAAAGACCATCGTTTATTGTCTCAACATTATCGGCAGCGGCGCAATTGGTATCTGCAAATGTGCGAAGATTTACCCAGGTTAAATCAAGAGTTGGCAATACGAGTGCCGGAACTATTTAAGTAACTCACTCAGTTTTTAAGCTATGGGGTTTGACAACTTAAATGATTCTCTAACAAAGAGGCGATCGCTTCTGGATGAACTTTATTGTATTGCTTTTTACCTAACATTAAAACACAATTAGGGGCGCTACTACAGCGTTTTTGACAATCAGTATGTTCAATTATGACTTGATCAGATAAACCGCGATCGCCCAACGTTTTTTCTAACTCTGATAATAAACCCTTTCCACCTCGTTTCAAACAACCAGATTTTTGACATACCATAATCTTGGCTTTAGGTTGAGGAAGGGGATTTTTCAGAGGACAAAAACCAACCGCTTGGATGTGATCAGCTTGGAGTTTTAGCTTATGGCTGTGGGGGTTTAATTTACTAATAGCATTAATGCGAATTTGTTCACCAGGTAATAAAGATGAACCGAGAGAACAACGTAAATTTTTAGGAATTTTGATTTTGATATTTCCTGAGCCAATTCCCAACCGTAAATGTTTACATTTACCTGTTTCCTTACCCACAAATCCTAAAAATTGTCCCTCAATATTTAATTCCGATAATGTCAGATATTTTTCACTCATTTTCAATAACTCAACCTTTGTAAAAGAAAATAATAAACCCCATTTTACTGGGGTAATATTGATAATTACCAGCAAGAAGGAAGAGGAAAAAAGAGATTTCTAACTTTTACCTTCTTGATATTTTCTCAGTTTTTAAGAAAGACGTTTAGCTTCCACAGTTAAAGGTAAACAGCTTTTATCTGGTATTTCACTAAATTCTAATTCCCAACCATTAGCTAAAGTCAAAATTTTACCTGTTTCACTATCTGTTTGTTTGACTACTTCTTCTTCTAAGTCTTTTTTAGCGACATAGACAACTAAAGTACCAGCATCATTCATTCGCAACATTACTCTCATGTTTTTCCTCAGCAGATTCTAGTTCTCTTTTTCGACAACCGATGATGTACCCTGTTTCCAAAAAATGTACAGCATAGATATAATAAGCTTGCAAAAATGTGCCGATACTGGATACATAACCCACATCACCAATTCTTGCTAAAACTTCCCCAATTTCTCGACCAGGAAAAGTTCCATCGTTTTTGATTAGTTTCTTAACTCGGACTTTTTGACCAATTTCAAAAATAGGTTGCGAGTTCAGTTCTATTTCATCACGTTGCATGGGAATACCTTTTTTCGCTGACTAAATTTAATAATTCTTCTGTAGTGAGACTACGTTTTTTGAGAATTGATTGTTGACGAACTATATCCAAAATAGCTTGGGTTTCTTGAGAATCAAGAAAGATTCCATGCTGTTCTAATAAGTTAGATAATGAATGGCGGCCAGAGTGTTTACCTATGACTAAACGCCGTTCCCAGCCCACATCTTCAGGGGAAAATGGTTCATAAGTAATGGGGTTTTGGAGTACACCATGAGCATGAATACCAGACTCATGAGCAAAGGTATTTTCACCCACAATTGCTTTCCAAGGTTGAACGTTAGCACCGGAAGCTCTAGCAACTAATTGAGATAGTTTTAACAAGTGTTGAGTTTTAATTTCTAAATCAACACCGTAGATACATTTGAGAGCCATAATTACTTCCTCTAGGGCTGCATTTCCGGCTCTTTCTCCTAATCCATTAACGGTGGTATTTACAGACATAGCACCAGCTTTGATTCCGGCTAAGGCGTTAGCAGTTGCTAGTCCAAAATCATTATGGGTGTGAATCTCAATAGGAATTGATAGGGTTGATACTAAACGCTGAACTTTTATGTGAGTGCTGAAGGGATCAAGTACCCCAACTGTATCACAAAAACGAAACCGTGACGCTCCCCATTCTTGGGATAATAACGCAACATCTTGGAGAAAATTTTCATCTGCTCTAGAAGAATCTTCGCCACCAACTGATACCCAAAGACCTTCATCTAATGCAAAGCTAATACAGTCTTTTAGTCTTTGTAAACTTACTCGCCATTGACCATGAAATTTAGCCGCAATTTGTACTCCAGATACAGGAATAGCAATATGTACTCGCTGCAATCCACAGGCTATAGAAGCTTTTATATCTGATAATACAGCGCGATTCCAACCTAATAATTTAGCTTGTAAATCTAAGTTACGAATGGCAACAATGGCGCGAATTTCTTCCTCTCCCATGGCGGGAATTCCTACTTCTAATTCATGGACACCAATGGTATCTAAGAATTGAGCGATCGCTACTTTTTCCTCTAAGTTAAAAGCAACACCTGCCGCTTGTTCTCCATCGCGTAATGTCGTATCATTAATCATGATTTGATACATTTTAACATCCCTCTAGCGGAGTTTTTTTGTAATATCCTTGTTCGCTACAATTCTGAGTAAGGTCTGAGTAAGGGTAGATGTGCAATAAATACTTGATTGAGCGAATAAATCATGAATCATGATTTACGATCCTTAATTATTACTCCAATATTTCCGTTGCATCTGTATGGTATGAAACCAAAAACTGGTATCACTGCTCAAATATTTTTGGTGGTATTATTTGTGGATTTTGTCAGCAGCCAATAACCCAGATAAACATTAACAAATCCTGTAAAAAATAACATACTCAAGCCAGCAATGAAGCTAGTAATCATAATTTTACCTCTGATGTTCACTGATAATTTTTCATCTACCTTCACTAAGAATGTTCTGCAAGCCAATCAAAAATTCTGTCTAATTGCTGTAAATCCACTAAACCATATTGCCAAAGCAGCATCGGTAAAGGACAATGATTAAATTCAGGGTGTCGCGTTGCTACTGCAATATCAGCGGTGGAAAGTGCTAGTTCTTTTTGTAGGAATTGCAATAACTTCTTATTACTACTATTAATCACCATAATTGGACATTGACAATCGAAATCAATATAAAGTACAAGTTATTCCCATAAGCAATGACTAATTATTTTAGTTTGAGCAAACTGGGTGAACCTAAGCTTAGGTGAATTATCTTGAATATGCAAGATAGTTTGTGAGCGAACAATGACTTAGGATTGATATGCTTTTGATTAGATATTCCCAAAATCATTAATAGTCATCATTCATACTGATCAAAACTCCACACCGTTACACAAACAATTCTCTAACCATGTCACTAATTGATGACGAGAAGCAAAAAATTGCATTAATGTACTACGAACTAGAATCGCTTCTTGAAGGTTATTCACTTGGATACGCAAAGACCCATCCGGGGGACAGGAACAAGAAATCATTAACTCTTGCAAACGGTGATAAATACACCATCTATCACCCAGAGGAATTTGCAAAATTTGTTCACCAATATTTAAAAAATTACAATTGTGTGGCATGAGTAATTCAAACTGGATAAAGTTGACTTGATTAATCATCTTGATGATGATTTGTGAGAATTTGTATTTGTTTTTCCAGTTGGTCAATCCGAGAAAGTAAAGAACGAATTACACCTGCTTCTAGATCGGGTAATTTGTCATGTTCTAAGGGTGAAATGTGGTTATTCGACTTACGAGAAATAATCCTTCCCGGAACGCCGACTACAGTGGCATCTGGAGGCACATCACTCAAGACAATTGAACCTGCACCAATACGAACGCGATCGCTAATTTGAATATTTCCTAATACTTTCGCACCGGCACCGACGACAACATTATCACCTAAAGTAGGATGACGTTTACCGCTTTCTTTACCAGTTCCTCCCAATGTTACACCCTGATAAATAAGAGCATAATCTCCGATAATCGCAGTTTCACCAATTACCACACCCATACCATGATCAATAAATACGCCTTTGCCAATTTTTGCCCCTGGGTGAATCTCAATTCCTGTCAAAAACCGTCCCCAATGGGAGATAAACCGAGGAATAAAACTCACTTTATGGAGGTGTAACCAATGGGCAAGACGATGTAAACAAAGGGCATGAAACCCAGGATAACAAAATATCACCTCTAACCAATTAGAAGCGGCTGGATCACGCTCAAAAATCATCCGAAAATCACTAATTAACGGTTCTAAAAATAGTCCAGAAGGTTCATGTTTTTTCAGCTTTGTATTGACATTTTCGGTTTTACTGATACTGTTTAAAGACTGGTGCATTGATACTGTGAGGTGAAAAGATCCTGTAGTGTTTTCATGCTTATATCAGATAACTTTCCAAGGGACAAAATTAGTAACGCAGATTAGATTTATTAAATTTATTACCTTTGTACTCAATGGGTTTAAACCCCTCTTTAACAGAACTTTACATTTTCTGTTGGGGTAGGGGTACTAGCTTTTTATGATAGGGGTACTGGTATTTTTGGTTGAGGGATACAGCATTTTTGTACTCAAAACAAATCCCTTAACCTGTAAGACTTTGCAGCTATTTAGGTAAGATATTTTCAGATATATTCAGTTGTACTCATTGCTTCAGAATCGTTGCTTTGATGACAGTAAATATAGTTTTTATGTATTACCTAATACTATTATTATTTTATGGGTTTGCGAGATGAAAGTTGGATTTCTTTATTTTGTTTTATGGTTTGTTAGCTGTAGCTGGGTATACAAAATTTCCAAGCATTATCAATAATGACCTCAGAATATTTAGGCGTTGCTAAATTCATACCGCTATTATGCAACGCCAATATTTACATCAACATACAGCAGTTACCGGTATTCACAAAGTACAGATATTAATGATAAAACTCTTGTGGTGCGGGCATCTTGCCCGCATAAGGTCTACCTCACTCAAGCTGAACTTGTTGTAAATCAACGACCCAAAAGATATTGCATTTTGATTTGAAGATCAGTATTTGAACCTGCTACCAAAACAGCCGCTTGATTAAATTTAGGTGGACCTGTCAGAATTGCTGGATTGTTAGAAAACCCAAAACCTTCTACGGGAATACCAAAAGAATTAGTATTCATCATACCATCTTCATTAGCATCATGAATTAAAGCAACGGCATAATTCCCTGGTTTTAAGTTCTTAAAACTCAGTTTTTGAGGATTTTCTGTGATCTTGATACATTCGGATTGTACAGCTTTTTCACTATCACTAGGAAATCCCTTACTTCCAGAAAAAAGACTAGCACAAATTTTTCCAGATTGGTTTTTTATGCCTGCCACATTAATCGTCAAATTACCATTAAAATTGGCACTCGCACTAGTTAAAAATAGGAAACTTCCCAAAATAGGAAGTAACACTATTAGTCCCTGACTTGATGCTTTCCGCAAGGCGATTTTTAACTGTTCTTTCATTAACTAATTTACCCTCCATTAAATAGAACTAATATTTTATAATATTTTATCCAGCCATCTTGTCAATGTAGATTTTACGATTCTGTAATAGCTACAAAAACATCACTTTTACAAGTATAACAGGAACTAAGAAGATATTAAAAATCATGGGGATTAAAGTCTGATGTGGTGACATAAAAATTACTTGACAAGTAGGCAAATGGTATTACAGCAGTTTCCGAAGTTATGAGGTACAGTTAGTAATAATAAAGATAATACTGTCATGAAAGCATATTCAGTGGATCTCCGAGAAAAAATAGTTGCAGCCCATATTGAGGAA